>JASEHA010000364.1 GCA_030018795.1 bacterium | reverse complement strand
GTAACAATCACTCTCTTTAATTTTCGCAAGCCAAGCTTCTCTACCAGATCCTGCGGCAAGACAAGCAATGTAGCCCCTGTATCTACTAAAGCAGTAACAACATCCTGTCTTATCCTTTCTTCCGACAGTTTTCCCTCCTCAAACATATAACGGTCTCCATAGTTTTCTAATCTTACCTCTACCTTAACCTCACCCATTTTCAAACGCCTCCTCGAACAGATCTTTTTGTCAGATCAATATGCCCTATCATCAGCATCTCCTTATCAAAAACAATATACATCCCCTGTTCTTTATCTGTTCCTGATAGAGCTTTTTTTAACCGCTCCTTTACAGCAGCATCCTTGCCTATGCAGACTATTCCAGCGTTTTCTACCAATAGCTCCTCATTCTCAGAGATTATTGAGCCAAGATAGTTGATAGGCACCTTTACCATGGATGATTGTAGCCCAAGCTCTTGTAATTCCACAACCAATGCGTTTTTGTAAACATCAGCAGACAGCCCATATCCCAATTCCTTATATATGGAAAATGCAGCCGCAGCTATCTTATCCATATCATCCTCATGAATAGATGTCTTGGGCACATAAACACTCAAGGATGAAGCAAGGGATAACCGTTCCCTTTTGCGGTTGATATATTCCAGAATAGATGCATCACCTTTCAGGAGATGACCAAGAATAAGCTCATTACAGCTATTTTCTAAGAACTTGCGTACCTCTGAATTAACAGGAAGCGGGGAAGAAACCTGAACCGATATGCCACAGGCAAGTGCTCCAAGCATAAGAGAGATGTTTCGTTCACTTCGCCATGATGGAAGGATTAAGCCTACAGGCAAGGACGAAAAATCTCCAATGGCTGCGGCTTTAGTTATTTCGTTCAGCAGCTTGATCACTGCTCCTTCTTTCAAGCAGCTTCCCAGATAGACCACTGGCGGGATACCTGTTTTTTCACAAAATTCTCTCAAAAACTCACCCACAGGGGCAATTGGCTGATGAAGCAGCCCGGTATCAATAATCTGGTTAACAGAGCAGCCGGTAATTAGCACCAAGATATCCTGAGCAGCCAATTCCTCAACTATCTTCCTTCTTGTATCCTCCAGACGCGGGTCTATGCACCCAGCAAGCCAGACAATCCCACGAATATTTGAGTCCATAAGGGCGTCTTTAAGTATTCCTGCTGACAGCTTTGGCTGGGAGATTGTTCCCTTGAAATTCAAGATTTGGGTACGTCTAACCTGATTCTCGATTGCCTTAGCCACAACCTCTGAAGAGGCAGAAACAGCAGAAATACATGAAGTATGATAACATGCAGCTACATATTTAACAGATTTTTCTAATGGTATTTTATCACAAAATATCACATCAACCAACCCAGAGGCAAGGAGTGTCTCTAAGCTAAGCAAGGAATCTATGCGAATAGCATTCACCCTATCATCATTACTCCATTGGACATTGCCAAACAGGATAACATTTGGCTTTTCCATAGAAAGCACGGATGTATCAACATCCACCATAGATGTCTTTTCATTCATAGGCAGAAGTGCAGCAGAAAGCACGCTGCCCAAGCTCATACGAATGGTTTGAAAAAGAATATGTTCACATTCCTGGTCAACGCCTATGCTGACCCGGTGAAGCAGCTCTACTATCTCTCGCTGGACATTCCGTGGGGTAAGATGCAAACGATTAAGCAAGGCAACCCTTTCTGGTGGTAAAAGCCTGCTTATATCCAACCCTTTTTCCTCTGCCAGAGGTGCTACCTCTTGCGAAGAAAACCAATCCTGCATATTCTGGCTGCCTGATATAGAAAGGGCAGCTGTAGACAGGGATGATGCCCCGGCAGCAGCCATTCTGCCAAGGTTTCTGGCAGAGATTGTGGAATCTGTGGCACCACAAACACCCTCTTTTGCCTTATCTGTAATCCTGCATGGCCCCATGTAACATGCCCGACAGCAGGCACCCTCTTCATAAAAGGGACAGGTTTTATGTTTTGCTAATCGTTCTGTAAAGCTTTTCATATTCTTTCCTCCAATTTTCCTCATAACGTCTTATATGTTCGCAAGACAGCTCCAGATTGAGAGATACACAAGCAGGATGCTTATGCCCGCCTTTCTTAATTAACGCATTGTTCAAACTAAAAGCTCTTACCCATAGTAATTCGTTTCAACCGAACAGCAGGCAGCCGTTTCAGCCGCTGGTTCTGAGGATCAACCTCAATCCCAACCGATTCAAGTGCTG
>JASEHA010000363.1 GCA_030018795.1 bacterium | reverse complement strand
ATTGTGGATAAAATCGACAAAACTTTGTCGTCATAGTTAAATTGTGGGATTTAGATGCGTTTGCCCTGGGAGATAGTGGGGGCAACAGTAGGTCAGGCAATGATAAATTTGACCCTTTAGCTACCCTACAGCCTATACCTACCTGAGCAGTTATCTCTGATTCTGCTCATATCCGCATTCACTCAAATCATACCCCTTGATAGATGATATCTGAGCATGAAACTCAGGGCTGCTAATTATTGCCAGTAGGGCTGAAATGCCTGGCAAAGAGAGGTTTTCGCGAGGGATAATCATGTCGTATCGTTCCCTGTCTATGGGGATAAAATCCAGGCCAAAGATAGAGCTTGAGGCCATTATCCCAAGCCCTGTATCTGCTGTCCCAGCATCTATTGATGCACAAACAGCCATATGGGTAAAAAGCTCAACCTCATATCCACGAATATCGCTGCTTGAAATCCCTGCTTTTTCCAGCTCGTAGTCAAGCAGGATTCTTGTGCCAGCCCCTTTTTGTCTATTGACAAAGACAACATCATCACGGATCAAATCTGATAGTCCATGTATATTTTTGGGATTCCCCTTTTTTACTATCAATCCCTGCTCTCTTAAGGCAATGGTTATTACAGATACATCCATATCCGGAAGGAAGCGTTTGAGATATGGCAGGTTATATGTGCCTGTGGCTTCGTCAAGCAGATGGCTCGTAGTCAGATGACAATCGCCCCGCTTCAAGGCAAGCAGTCCGCCAAGGCTACCAACATTGGTCACACAAAGGCTCATTTGAGGATATGTTCTGGCAAGACAATCAGACAGAATATCCAGCAGGTTATCATGACTGCCGATAAGGACAATATTTGACTCTATCTGCTGCCTGCTTTTAAGCAATTCAACCTCAACGATTGAATTGCCTTCCAACCCCTCACACAACCTTGGGATACGCAGGATACCGTCAGCCCTGACCATAGAGGTAATGATACCTGCACCCTGTCGCTGGGGAACAGCGACAAAGGCAGGCTCTCTTTCCGGAAAATATCCCACACCTACCCGCACAAACTCTTCCATCCCCAACCTTGACGCAATCTTTTGGGTAATAACAGCCTCTATCCTCTCCCTTTGTATTGTATTCAATCCCAGTGTATGACGGATAACAGGCATGACAAACTCTTCCATTGCCAAAATGGCTGAGACCGGAAAGCCTGGAATGCCAACAATAGGTGTTACTTTAGAAATGCCTTCTAATCCCTGATTCTCGTCTCCTGTCTCCTGACTTCTGTCTCCTGGCTTCTGGCTTCTGGCTTCTGGATTCTGATTTCTGCCTTCCGCCTTCTCTTCTATCATCCCCAGGGCAACAGGCTTGCCCGGCATCATTGTCACCCCATGCACCAACAGTTCCCCCAGCTCGCGAATAATCTGGGCAGTATAATCCTTTGTTCCAGCAGATGAGCCGGCATTGATGATAACCATATCTGCCAACGCTGCAGCCTCAAGCACCCTGTTCCTTATCCTTTCATAGTTATCAGGCACTATCTCACTGACAACAGTCTCGCCACCCCATTCAGCAATCATTGAACTCAACATCCTTGAATTAAACTCAATGATTGCCCCTGTCCGCAGTGATTCTCCAGGCTGAATAAGCTCATCGCCAGTAGGGATAATGATTACCTGCGGTTTCTTTCTGACCCATACCTTAACCACCCCGGCTGCAAGCATGGCACCAATATCCTGAGCACGGATAAGGTGATTTGTTGTCAGTATCATCTCTCCAGCCACAATATCCTCTCCAAGCAATCGGACATGCTGATAGGGAACAACTGGTGTCATTATTTCTGCTAATTGCAATTGGGAATTATGAACTGTCTCGCTCTTAAGGCACACATCCTCTATCTTGATTACTGCATCCATCCCTTGGGGAAGGGGGTTGCCAGTATTAACCATAACAGCATCCCTGCCAAGAACAAGATTTATTGGTGAGGTTTCTGAGGCACCAATCAGATCTTCAGCCCTGACTGCAACTCCATCCATAGCTGCAGAATGATAATGTGGTGAACATATCCTGGCTATCACTGGTTCAGAGGTTACCCTGTCCAGAGCATGTTCAACACAGACTAATTTCTTGCTTATCCTTAATTTGCCACACCTTTCCTGCCAGATACCCTTTGCCTCCTCAAGTGAACGCATTGCAAGATATATATTTCGTTTCATACAGGAATCACCTCGTAAATTGAACGCATCAAGTAGTACACATGAAAGGCGTTGCAG
>JASEHA010000362.1 GCA_030018795.1 bacterium | reverse complement strand
GTCAAGCAGTGCTTAAGAGTGTAGATATGGCGGGAGAGGCTATGCAACGCTCACCCAGATAGAGTATGGTGGATATTCAACCATTCATTTTGATGCAAGCGGTACGATAGTAGGTTCATGCGGCAAAACATGGCAGAGAACAGCACCATTTTCCCATGATGCAGAAGCCTCAAATCCAAATGCTGTTCCAGAACCAACAACTATGCTTCTTCTGGGAACAGGATTGTTAGGTGTCCTCAGATTGAGGAAAAGAAGTATGGCTTCGTAAAAGCAGGGATAATTTGCCGTGTATAAAAAAGTGTTGATTGTGTAATCATCAAAAGGTAGGGGCGAATAATTATTCGCCCCTAAAAGAATTTGAGTAAATGCCTTGATTTGTCGATAATAAAGCATAAGGCAAATACTTTAGCTCCTGCAAAGATCAGCACAATTTGCAGCTTGCAGGGAGTACAAAACACTATGCATATTCCCTATCTTACAGACAAATACAAGGATATGAAACGGTTTCAGTTCGTAATAAATGTGCTGCTCAAGCATGGATTGGGACATATAATCTCAAGGCTGAATCTTGAGCATCATCTTTCCTTCTGGAGACGAATTGTTCGCCGATCATCACATTATGAGACTCATGAGATATGGATTTCTGCACCAGAACGGCTTCGGTTGGCCATGGAGGAGCTGGGTCCAACCTTTATCAAGTTTGGTCAGATATTAAGTACCCGTCCAGATATAGTTCCTGCCGAATATATAAAAGAATTTGAAAAACTTCAGGATAATATTTGCCCGTTTTCATTTGAAGATGTCAGAGCCATAATAAAGAAGGAGCTGAATCTTGAAATTGAGGATTTGTTTAAAGAGTTTTCTGAACAGCCAATGGCAGCAGCATCTATTGCTCAGGTTCATCGGGCAGTGCTGTCTTCATCCCTGTCACCTGTAGTGGTTAAGATCCAGCGGCCAGGTATTGAGGAGATAATAGAGGCTGACCTTCGCATCCTGTTTGCCCTTGCCAGTCTTATGGAAAAACGTATCCCGGCAGCCAAAAAATACAATCTTGTCGGCATTATCAGAGAGTTTGAGCGGAATATCAAAAAAGAGCTGAACTTTACCAAAGAGGCATATCATATTGAACAGTTTCGAAAAAACTTCTCTGATGAGCCGATAATCTATATCCCAAAGGTTTATTGGGAATTGACCGATAAAAGGATATTAACCATGGAGGCAATTGACGGCATAAAGGTAAATGATGTAAAACGATTAGAAGAGGCAGGGCTTGACCCAAAGGTAGTTGCCAGAAATGGGGTAAAGGCTATCCTGAAACAGGTATTTGTAGATGGATTTTTTCATGGAGACCCTCATCCCGGGAATATCTATGTCTTAGAAGGGAACAGGATTGCCTTTTTAGACTTTGGGATAGTAGGCAGAATAGATGAAAGGATGCAGCAGAATATAGCCGATGCTATCCTGGGCATGCTGCTCAAGAATACACAACAAATCATAGATTGTTTTTGGAGGCTGGGCACAATAGATGAGGATGTTGACAAACGAGCACTAAAGGCAGACATAGATACCTTTGTTGAAAGATATTATGAGATACCATTAGAAAAACTAAAGATTGGCAGAATGATGCAGGATGTTTTGGAGATAGCTATCAAGAATAATCTCAAAATATTGCCTGAGTTCCTGCTATTGGCAAAAACCCTGATAGTGATAGAGGGCGTGGGATTAATGCTGGATCCCACCCTTGAGATAATTTCCCTTGTCCAGCCAATGGTAAGTTCGGTAGTCAAGAAAAGGCTTGCCCCAAGCAAGATATTCCATGATGTATTAAAATTAACTACAGAAGTTGGCTCTTTAATAAAAACGCTGCCACAGGAGATAGACCTTTTATTAAAAAAGCTTCAATCAGGCAGGCTAAAGATAGAGTTTGAGCATCAAGGGCTTGGCGATCTGCTTAAGGAATTTGATCGGGTAAGCAATCGGTTGTCCTTTGCTATGATTGTTGCTGCAACCATTATTGCCTCTTCACTGATGGTTCAGTCAAATATTGGACCATTGGTTTTTGGTATCCCCTTATTAGGGCTGATTGGCTTTGTGATATCAGGTATTTTAGGGATGTTTTTGCTTATCTTGATTATTATTTCAGGGAGGTTTTAGACAGAAACTAAAGGGTAGTGTCTCTGCAACGATAATTATTTGTCATCCATGACTCTGTTGTGTCGAGAGCGTTGCAAACAGTTTCAGATTTGACATGGGTTTTGGAG
>JASEHA010000361.1:785-2261 GCA_030018795.1 bacterium | reverse complement strand
TCTTATCCTTATAACAAATATCCATTGGGCTTCTTGCCCCATAAAGAATGGTTATTTTGCCATAATCTCCTCTTGTGTCAAGGCTGTATTCGATAGGAGAACGCAGGGCCGCAATCCCTATCCCGCCAGCGACAAACAACAGATTCTTGCCCTTAAACTCCTCAAATGGAAACCAGTTTCCATAAGGACCCCGGATACCAACCGTATCGCCTACCTCTAATTCATGTATAGCCTCAGTAACAAGCCCAACCTTTCGGATGCTACATTCTACGAATTGCTTTCTTGTTTGAGGATTGGCAAAGGTAAATGTTGCCTCACCAACCCCGAACACAGAAAGGATCAAGAATTGACCTGCCCTCCATGTGAAGCTTTTATAAATATCAGGGTCAATAAACTCAAACCTGAAACTCTTAACATCAGATGTCTCGTTCCTTATCTCTACTACCCTTGCTATATTTGGAGAATAAATATTACTCATTTTACCCCTTCTAATACTCTCTTTATGTCCATGCCAACCGGGCAATACCTGATGCATCTTCCGCAACCTGTGCAGAGATACTCATTGAAGTTATCAACATGATACCTGAATTTATGCATAACCCTTTGACGAAATCGTCGTTTGCTGTCAGACCTTGGATTTACACCGCCCGCCATCTTAGTAAATGACTCTAGACTACAGCTATCCCATGTCCTGTTCCGCTCACCCTCTGTATACCCTTTCAGGCATTCACTTATATCAAAGCAATAGCATGTGGGGCAAACAAAGGTGCAGACATTGCACTTTAAGCAGGGCAGATGTGCTGTATCCCAGTATGGGGATTCAAAGGCAGTATCAAGGCTTTTCTTAATCTCGTCCAACTCCAGCCTTTCCGGCATCTTCTTCGCTGCAGCCTGCTCAGCCTCTTGCTTTAAGGCAACATCGTTTTCTGTTGCAGGCTCAAGATACCTACTGCCTTCAATAATCTTTTTCCCTTTTTCAGTAACAACCTCAACAAGATACCTCTCACCTATCAGTGTCAAAAGCAGGTCACTGCCAGTTTTGCTCACAGGGCCGCTATCCTCAAACGAGTTGCAAAAGCATGTTGATTGAGGTGTAGCACAGGAGATACTAATTATCGCGGTTTTCTCTCTTCTCGAAAAATAAGACTCATCACGGTACTCACCCCAGTTAAATAGCTTATCTAACAACAAAAAACCCTTTGCATCACATGGCCTGCATCCAAAGATTATCGTCTCCTCAACCTTTTCGTATTTTTCGCACGCCTTTAATTCCATACCGTCAGCTGTCTTTGCAAACTCAAATAATCTATCACACTGCGGATATATTATCCCCTTTGATGAGGTATTGGTCTGCAGGGCATTGCCATCATACTCATCAAAAGATGCTATTGCCTCATATAAAACGGTTGTCGCTGCCTTTTTTGGGGCATAAACAGTATACACTCCAATCAAGTCATTGATTAGTGATTTCAGATT
>JASEHA010000361.1:0-775 GCA_030018795.1 bacterium | reverse complement strand
TTGGGGCATAAACAGTATACACTCCAATCAAGTCATTGATTAGTGATTTCAGATTATTAGTAGTGATGGTATAGTTCATAATATTATCTTCCCTGCCAATCATTGACCGATTACCGCAAGCGGTCGGCTACAGCAGCTTATTCGGTTATCAGCATATTGTCCATAGTCTCCCTCAAGCAATCCCCTGAAGGATAAATCTTCATCCAGGTCTGGCCAGTGGAGACCATATGGAGAAATTTCAATATTGTTTAGTTGTTCATTCGTGCCTTGTGCAAGACGTTTGTTCTTGCTTGCTGGAAATCTAATTTCTACATCACTTTCCATTTGAACGATAATATAACCATTTTTATAAGCCGCTTTTATTCCAATATCAACCAATACGCTCATGCCATTTCTCCAATATTAGGTTTCGATTTTCTTGAGCAAGCTTTTGTGCCTTCTTTAGTTCATTCATCTTCATATGTTGAGATTCACGAAGTTCAATAGTATCCTCAACATCGAAAACTGCTTCTCCACCTCCATGACGAATATGTACATGAATTGGCAGATGTTCATTACTGTAGAAAAAGAATTTATAGCCATCTTTTTCAAAAATTGTTGGCATTATTATCTCCGTTAATTATACCAGAGTACCAGTGCTCCTTTTTCCTTACCTTATCTCTTCCATCAATTCATCCTTCTTAAAGGTAGAAAACGGGTGCTCCTGCTCCTGACCGCTTACATACCCAAATAATTCCAGAGCATCCATGGCTATCTTTTTCGTCAGTAGATGTAA
>JASEHA010000360.1 GCA_030018795.1 bacterium | reverse complement strand
TACGAAGAGTTCCTGTCTTTGTGCCTGAATAATTGATGCTGCCGGTAATGGTGCCTGATGGGACAGCTTGCATCTCATGCGTCAAATAAAAGTCTATGCCTGTAGTAAGAGAACCTTCCTCTACATATACAGCATCAGGTGTGCCAATAACCTGCCATGGCAAATATACCGCAGACAGAGTGCCATATATACCTATAATATCACCAAGAGATGCGGTGTCATTATTATCAGTATCAAGGTAGGCACCTACATAATAGGTAGCACTTCCTATAACAGGAATAGCATAAGATTGTGGAAAAACAGGGGTGGGTATTTTTGTCCTATAGACTGGCTCACCAGGGAATTCAGGATTATTAAATACACCTATACGAAGAGTTCCTGTCTTTGTGCCTGAATAATTGATGCTGCCGGTAATGGTGCCTGATGGGACAGCTTGCATCTCATGCGTCAAATAAAAGTCTATGCCTGTAGTAAGAGAACCTTCCTCTACATATACAGCATCAGGTGTGCCAATAACCTGCCATGGCAAATATACCGCAGACAGAGTGCCATATATACCTATAATATCACCAAGAGATGCGGTGTCATTATTATCAGTATCAAGGTAGGCACCTACATAATAGGTAGCACTTCCTATAACAGGAATAGCATAAGATTGTGGAAAAACAGGGGTGGGTATTTTTGTCCTATAGACTGGCTCACCAGAGAATTCAGGATTATTAAATACACCTATACGAAGAGTTCCTGTCTTTGTGCCTGAATAATTGATGCTGCCGGTAATGGTGCCAGTATCGCCAGGAGCACCCATTGGTATAGCGTAAATATCTGCCCCTCTCTTCCTTGAATCCTGTTGGGGTGTTTCAGATGCCTTATAAAGAGGTGGAGCTTTAGATGTATTCCCTTTTGGTGCAGCCATCTTCTTTAATGTAGGTGCCGAAGCAGCACCACCACTGCCAATACCAGAATAAACAAGCATGTTTTGAGATGACCAATCTACATCCCATGCAATGGTATCTGCTGGATTTATTTTATTAATACCACTTCCATCAATCTTTATCGTATAAACATTCATATCATCTGAGAAGGCTATATATTGTGAATCAGGTGAGAAGCATAAGCTGCTCCAAATATAATCCGCAGCAGTATATATTTTTCGATTATTTTGACCATCATGTCCTATTACCCATATCTCATTACCCACGGTATAAGCAATCATGCTGCTGCCTGGAGACCAGACAGGGTTTTGTGCTCCCTGAGTAGTGGTTAGCGTAGCAGGTGTGCCACCTGATGAAGGGATAGTAAGTAATCCTTCCCCTGAATGACTGATAAAGGCTATTTTATTTCCATCTGGTGACCACGCAGGATCATGCCCTTCTGTTAAGAAGGTCTTTGTTCCAGCATTCAGGTTCATACGCCAGAGACCATATGGCTGATCTATTCCCCCTCCAGAGTAAACAATTTCATCACCAGCAGGAGAAAAAGAGCAGTTATATGCCATTTCTGATGTAGTAAGTTGTGTATTCCCTGTTCCAGATTTACTCACCATCCAGAGGTTAGGGCCGCTATCTCCATATACCTCATAAGCTATCTTTTCTCCATCCGGTGACCAGACAATATCTTCTATCCACCCCACTTGAGACACTATCTCCTGGCTATCTCCTCCCTCCTTGGCTACTATCTTAATACCACTACCCCAATCAAGACCATCAGCCTGGGAATTGGGCTCAGCACAATAGGCAACAAGGTTGCCATCTGGTGACCATTTAGGTGTATAGACAATCCCGGGCAATAAATTAGCAGTCAATGCACTTGGTGCTGATGTCCCGGTAAGATTTAAGCTATAGATATTGGCAAGATTATCGTAAACAACGGTATTTCCATCAGGCAAAAGGCTAAATTCCCATATATCTGATTGAGGAAAATTAAGCTGGGTTTCAACATTAGTAGTTCCAATATCTATACTCCATAATTCATGGTTATTTGTTAGACAAAAAATCTTTGTAGAGTCGTTTGACCATCTAATTTCATCACACGACATACTGCTACTACCTGTTAATTGAGTATTTGTTCCTGAGGGCGAAATTATAGCGATACCGTCTTGATTAGAATAGGCAATCCATTTGCCATCAGGGGACCATGCAGGGTTATTTCCACTAATTAAAGAACGTTTATTATTACCATCACTATTCATGATAAAGAGTCCACTATACCCTCCATAAACAATCTTACTACCATCAGGAGAGAAATTAAAATTCCAGCTCTGTTCA
>JASEHA010000035.1 GCA_030018795.1 bacterium | reverse complement strand
ATGTAGTGGTCGAAGGCCGTAAATCGTCAAAAAAACCTTAAGTCAGTGCCATTCGAGACTGCGGCTAAAAATGAAAACAGGCTTTTTTGTTGCCCAAAGTGTGGTACTGTGATGGTAATGGTTGAAGAATTACGACCAAAGAAAAGGAGACCACCTTGATCATGAAATCGCTATCAATTCGTGTTCAATATCCAATCTATTTGCATAAAAATAACACAAACGTATATGCCATGTGAGAGGTATGCCTAATTGTACAAATAAGCGGAAAAAAAAGTGAAATCAGTGATCTAAAGCTATCAATGAATGATGTAAAAACATATACTGCCTTATCTTTGTTGACTGGAACTTACCTACTCCTTAATTCCAATCTCCTCAAGCTATGGCAAAACGCTACGTTAAATCTTATCCACTTTTGTTCAAAATCCAAATAATACCTCCTCCCTTAATTCAACAAAAGAATTGTGTGTCGGCTGCTACTGTGGACGTGCACCATTCTCGGACATGCACCGCTCCACACAAATTCTTAATACGTCAGGCTGTGTAAAAACTCGATTTCTCAAGGCTTGCCACACAATATAAAGTAGCAAGCAACCTTGCCGTATCAATATATTGTGGTGCTTGCTCATGAATTTTGACTTTTTACACAGCCTGACGTGAATGGTGCTCCATCGGCGCAGGAGGATGAATCTAAGTTATCCATTTGTAAAGCCTCCCTATCTACCCGGTGTGCTTGATGTAGATATTGGAGGTGATACCAGTGAATCCGATGACTATAGCTGGAGCCACGGAAAGATTAGATAACTTGCCCCCGGAGAATCCTAATTTTGAGGACGACGTGAAGTTACTTGGAGAATCCGGCATCAAGGAGGCAATCGCGCCGCTGACGAGGTTGCTGGTATACAAAGCCAGTTGGGACCACCACACTTGTTGCGAGGACCCAGTGCATGAGGAGGCACTCGCGACCCTTAGAAAGTTAGTGGCGGATAATTCAGAATTGCGATACGAAGCCGCCCGTCTGTTCGCCGTCCATACCTTTTTGGGTGAGTGGTGTCCACCGTACCCCTAAGATTAAGAGTCATGAGGTACTACATAAGTTATCATTCAGATATATCGATATAAGGAGGTTCTATGCAAGACAATATTCTCTACGACGTTATCATCATTGGCGGCGGGCCGTCTGGCCTGACCGCAGGGATATATACATCAAGGGCAAGGCTAAATTCTCTACTGCTTAACAGCTATACCATCCCTGGTCAGGCAATATCCACACATCTAATCGAAAATTACCCTGGCTTTCCAGAGGGTATTGGCGGCTTTGAATTAATAGAGCGGTTTGAAAAACAGGCACATGGCTCTGGGCTGACGATTTATCCGAATACAGTAAGAAAAGTAAGAAATGTTCAACAGGTAAGGCAGCAGGATATGAATATCTGGCAGGTAGAATGTGAGGATGGGACGTACAATGCCTTATCCCTGATTATTGCCACTGGTGCCAGCCACAAGAAATTGGGTGTGCCGGGTGAGCTTGAGTTTCTGGGCAAGGGTGTATCCTATTGTGCTACCTGTGATGGGCCGCTTTATCGGGACAGGCCAATAGTGGTTGTTGGCGGTGGAGATGCGGCTGTGGAAGAGGCTCTGTTCCTGACCAGATTCAGCCCAAAGGTTACCATTATCCATCGCCGTGATAGCCTGCGGGCAGCAAGGATATTGCAGGAGAGATTATTTGCCAATAAAAATATAGAGGTTGTCTGGGATTCTGTAATCACTGATGTTTTGGGCAGTGATAACGTCGAAGGTGTTCGCGTAAGAAATGTTAAAACTCAGAAGGATATAGAGCTGTCCTGCAGCGGGGTATTTGTTTTCATTGGGCTTGTGCCAAATACAAAATTGTTTCAGGAAATCGTAAAATTGGACGATAATGGTTATATCATTACTAATGAAAATATGCTGACATCTCAAAAAGGCGTATTTGCCTGCGGTGATTGCAGACAAAAGACCCTGCGTCAGGTAGTTACTGCCTGCGGGGATGGGGCAATGGCCGGGTTTGCGGTTAATGCATGGCTGGCACAGTAAAATGGAAGATTAACCACAGAGACACGGAGACACAGAGACACAGAGACACGGAGAAAAATGGAAGCGTTCACAAATAAATGAAGCTTGTTCAAGATGATTAATAAGGAATAGCTCTATAGACATCTGATACATTAGTTATATCTCTGTGCCTCTGTGTTTCCGTGGTGATAATGGAGGGAAAAGTATGCACGATTTTGAATTCCACGTTTCCAGAAAGTCCCGGGATAAATATCAATTTGATAAAGCCCTTTTTGGGCTGACAGGCAACGTTGTCTTCGCTGATTTTAAGGCAGTCAGACTGTTTGCTGAAAAGATGAATGCCCAAAGGGACACACAAACTCATCCAGAAGGTATTGTTATGCCCGGCGATATCAGTGCCATGGGATTAATTGATGAGATACTTCATCTTGTTTGCAGTCTGTATCGTGAGCAAAGGAATGAGGCAGCATGGGAAAAGGGATGGGAATGGCTGACAAATGAGGTTGGCGAGGATGCTCTCACGCTAACGCTAAGTGAGTTTGTAACACAATTTCCGTATCAAGACAAACAGCTGGCTGAAGAATATGCTGCCGGGATAACGGTTAAACACAACGGTGCTTTGAGTACCTGTAATGTTATGGAAGAGATGCTTCTCCTCTACTTAGCCAATATAAATCTGGCTTTTTCCCCATTCCTTGAATTGTTTGATGATGCTCAACTAAGAAATAAAACCGTATATCAGAGGGTTATGACAGCTATAAATGATTTCTTCCAAACGCAGCCTGTCTTTGGACCAGCAGAGCAATCCTTGATTGACATGCTGCGTGCACCAGCCATAGCTATGCCTAACTCCCTGCTTGGTCAGCTTGAATATATCCGCAATAACTGGAGCTGCCTGCTCCCTGAATCTCTGGTCTCCTTGATATTGCGTGTTGAGGATATTATCAAAGAGGATGAAAAACTTTTTCTTGTGGCCGGGTTCAAGGATAACCCTCCTCCATTATTGGTGCTTGAGTTTGGAGAAGAATCAGGTAGTTATAAAGAGTATGAAAAATTTAGCAGAGACATTGATTGGATGCCAAATGTTGTCCTTTTAGCCAAAAATACCTATGTCTGGCTGCATCAGTTAAGCGTAAAGTATCATCGAGCCATTACCCATCTGGACCATATTCCTGATGAAGAATTAGACATGCTCTCCCAGTGTGGCTTTACCGCCCTATGGCTTATAGGCATCTGGGAACGCTCACCAGCATCCCAGAGGATTAAACAGATATGCGGCAATCCAGAGGCTGTTTCCTCAGCATACTCTGTCTATGACTACACCATCTCTGAGGATATTGGGGGAGATGCTGCCTTTGAGAATCTTAAATCTCGTGCATGGCAAAGAGGGATTCGTCTGGCAGGTGATATGGTGCCAAATCATATGGGCATATTCTCCAAATGGGTGATTGAACATCCTGATTACTTTATTCAAGTAGATTACAGCCCATTCCATGTCTATCGATTCACAGGGCCAGACCTTTCGTGGGATAGAGGGGTGAGTATCTTTCTTGAGGATGGTTACTGGTCAAAAACCGATGCAGCCGTTGTTTTTAAGAGGGTTGACCACCGGACAGATGGGACAAATGAGACAAAATATATCTATCATGGTAATGACGGCACTCATATGCCATGGAATGATACCGCACAATTGGATTTTTTGAAGGCAGAGGTACGCGAGGCAGTTATCCAGACAATTCTTCATGTTGCCAGAAAATTCTCTATTATCCGCTTTGATGCAGCCATGACACTGGCAAAAAAACACTTCCAGCGGTTATGGTATCCACAACCAGGCAGTGGCGGTGATATCCCTTCACGTGCAGAGCATGGGTTGAGAAGGCATGATTTTGATGCGTTTTTCCCTGAAGAATTCTGGAGAGAGGTTGTGGACAGGATAGCTGTCGAGGTGCCGGATACACTGCTTATTGCAGAGGCTTTCTGGCTCATGGAGGGTTATTTTGTCCGCACACTGGGTATGCATCGGGTTTATAATAGTGCTTTTATGCACATGCTCAAGGCTGAAGAAAACCAGAAATATCGGAATGTCTTAAAAAATGTTCTGGAGTTTAACCCACAGATACTGAAACGGTTTGTTAATTTTATGAACAATCCGGATGAAGACACATCGGTCTCCCAGTTTGGAAAGGATGATAAATATTTTGGTACCTGTGTTATGCTGGCAACCTTGCCCGGGCTGCCCATGTTTGGACATGGACAGATAGAGGGGTTTGCTGAAAAGTATGGTATGGAATATCAGCGATCCTATTGGGATGAACCAGTAGATGAATGGCTGGTTGAGCGGCATAAAGTCGAGATTTTCCCCCTGCTGAAGAAGCGATGCCTGTTCAGTGATGTGAAACACTTTGTCCTGTATGACTTTTATACCGCATCTGGCAGTGTTAATGAAAATGTGTTTGCCTATTCTAATTGTTGTGGCAGAGAAAGGGCACTGGTTGTTTATAATAATAAATACGACTCAACCTGCGGCTGGATTTCTTCATCAACAGCGATAAATGTTGACGGGCAGCTTGTTCAACATAATCTGGCACAAGGACTGGCCATAAATAAAAATTATTACTATACCTTCCGTGATTATATCTCTGGCCTGGAATATATTCGGCACGGAAAAACCCTTGTTCAAAATGGGATTTATGTGGAGCTTGATGGGTTTAAGTACCATGTTTTTCTTGATTTTGAGGAGATACAGGATGACTCAAAAGGAACATATGCCAAACTGACAAGTATGCTAAATGGACAGGGTGTTTCAAGCATTGGCAAGGCTTACCATGAGATGCACATAAAAGAAATACAGAAACGGTTTGAAGAATTAACACGTCCAGAGATGTTAAGAGATATTATCTTGCAGCCGCATATCTTTAGACAGGGGATGTATGCCCTGCTTGGGGAGATAAGGGAATGTGGATATGGATATATTGACGAGACAGGTATTGTTGAACAAGGGATGAGGCTTTTGAGTGTTATCAGGCGACTGCTTGATGAGGAGGCACAGATCCCTCAAGGAATCAGGGATATTTATCAGCATGTCTCCCCTGAAGCAGACAGGATATTGCTGCTCTGGCTTATTGTCCACAGATTGGGCAGGGATGCCAGCCTATCGGTTGAATTGATTGACGAGTGGCAATTAAGCAAGGGGATTATTCATAGCGAAATGTTATTGATCAAGATATTGGTTAAAAATTATGACTGGTTCAACTGGAATGAATACGGAATGCAGGAGGTAGCACCTCTGGCAAATGCGGAATGCGAGCATCCTGTCTTCTTTAACCTCAAGCAATTGTTTGAGCAGGCAGAGGTTCGGGATTATCTCCAGATGAATCAATATCAGGGGGTATGGTATGTTCACAAGGAAAGTCTTGAGGATATGCTTTACTGGCTGGCTCTTGTCTCGGACATACATATTATGGCAGAAATAGAAAAACAGGGTAAACTTGTGTCAGAGGTGCTGCCTCCAATATTAGCCAGAATGGATGAGGCAGTAGCAGAATGTCTCTGCCTGGCACGGTCTTGTGCGTATCAGGTGGAGAAGATGAGTAGCTAAATTCACCATACATGGTATAATGTATAATCCTGAAATCGGCAAGTAAATGGGATGAATGTAGCCCAGGATTCTATCCTGGCTATACTTAGCTAATGATTTCGCTGTCTGAAGTTTTCCAATATAGAATGTTGGGCTGCATCCGGCATTTACAGGGATAAGCATTACTAGTATTTGGGTACTTGCCGATTCCAGGATAATATAAAATCAATAAGAAAGTGAGGAAATATTGTGCGAAAGTTTTACTTAATATCAACTACCCTGAAAAGCAAATTCCTATCACTCGCTCGCTCACTCACAACCCAAAGCAAATCATTCTTTCCTGTTGATTGGTTTTTGATTGCCGGCTACATTTTGACCATCTTTTTCATTTATCTCTTCCTCCACGGTAAATATCGTCCAGAACTCATGGACGATACATGGTTTCTCTCATTTGTCCACAATCACATAGTTAAAGGGATCGAGACTGATGTTGTCTTTGGGGCTGGGGCGGGGTCCGGTGGATTTGGCGGAGTCGTACTGTTCGGCAAAACATTTACCTATTTGTACGGCTACCTTTTGAACCTTTGCGGATGGACAAAAAGCCATGCACATCTCATCTCAACAACATGTATTTTCTTAAGTGCTGCCTGCTGGGTGGCGATTCTTCAGAATCTGAAGTTCTCCAAGAGATTGGCCGTCTTCTTTGGATTGGCGATGCTGCTTGTGGAACCTTTTTTTGGGGCAGCCAATCGAGCGAGACCCGACGCTCTTTCTTTCCTGGTGATTTCCACCGCCTTGCTTCTGTTCCTGCGCGGGCGGTACGGATTCGCTGGTTTTCTCTCCATGGTTGCCATCGAAATTCACCCTGTGGGTATATCCGCATTTCTCTATATTGCGGGTATCCTGACGGAGCGGTTTGTTGCTCGCGATGTCCGAGAGATCAAATGGGCTCGCATGATGGGTTTGTTTTTTTCTGGTATGGGCATGGGTGTTCTATACTACTGTATTTTGCATGTCCATAACTTGAGCAGCCTGCCCATTGCGTTATTGCAGGGCAACACGAGTGGAAACGGAGTCGGCAACATACTGTTTGAATACTTTTTTAAAGAAAAGTACTTGCGTCACATTCCAGAGTTTGTCGCCATTGTAGCCTGTGCTGCATTTTTTTTACACAAGCGTTACTACAGAGAGAATTCATTGGTTGCTATTTTTTTTATTGTATCTCTTCTCTTCACCATCATTATCAGACGCCCCAACGTAGTATACACCATCTACATTTTTCCCGCGTTCCTGCTTCTTTATCTCTGGGTCTTTGAACGGCAGGACAGACTGGGAACGGCCGTCGTCCTGCTTATAGTCTACTTGCTTCCTCAGTATGGTTTTGTCTTCAAACAGAATCGAGACTGGGACATGGAGAAGTATCTGACTCAAGTTCGATCCCTGATTCCAGCAGGGAGCAGTCCCGTTGTGGGGAATCTGAACGATTGGTTTGCTTTCGCTGATCGCCCCTTCTTTGTTGTTCACTACTGTGGCGATTTCCGAGCAGTCGCCCCAGACTCGTTCTTCCTGGTCGAGGGAGAATCGTTCCGTAGCGGTGCATTTCCAGGGATCAGGACCGTTACCGATAAGTTTTATGAATCTACCGAATACGGCAGATTTCAAAGTCGGGGGGAACTATATATCGTCAAAAAATTTTTAAAAATAACACAGGATTGATGAACAATCTGCCGGAGAACAAATATTGAGGACTCGTGAAATGGTTGCCGACAGGATTCAGCCTGCAGCCGGGCCTCGCAGATGGCGGTTCATGGAAAGACCGAAATAGATGATGCCGAAGCTGAGAGTGAATACCATGACCAAGGGAAGGGAAATGGTCCCGCCGAACACGATAAGCACTTGGATTTTCAGCGATTGCGGCGCGTAGGTGTCCTTGATCATCTTGTCCGGAAATCGCCGATAGATGACCATCCACACAATACCCCCTCCAGAATTTCTATTCATAGCAAAATGTCATTGATCAAGATATTGGTTAAAAATTATGATTGGCTTAACTGGAATGAATGCGGAAAGCGAATATCCTGCCTTCTTTAACCTCAAGCAGTTGTTTGAGCAGGCAGAGGTTCAGGATTATCTCCAGATGAATCAATATCAGGGGGTATGGTATGTTCACAAGGAAAGTCTTGAGGATATGCTTTACTGGCTGGCTCTTGTCTCGGACATACATATTATGGCAGAAATAGAAAAACAGGGTAAACTTGTGTCAGAGGTGCTGCCTCCAATATTAGCCAGAATGGATGAGGCAGTAGCAGAATGTTTCTGCCTGGCACGGTCTTGTGCGTATCAGGTGGAGAAGATTTTGTAGGTTCTTTAACGAATCGTGTGGGTAATCCCATGTCAAACGCATCCAAATATCACGCCAATAAATGTGAAATGTGGTAGGTGCCATCTAAAGGTAGCACAGACATTCCTGTCTGTGATTTGTATCGCTGATTCACCATGTTTCACAGTTACTCGATGTTCAAGTTTTTACTGGTGACCAAGCAAGGAGTCGTGAAGGCAAGAAGGCGAGAAAAATGGGATTCGATGAAAAACGATTGCAACGACTTTCATGTCTCTTATTGTGTACTACTTGATGCATTCAATTCGTAATGGGGGAATCTGGAAGCTTGTTTCAGACACCACCAGTTATTCTGGCTTCTGGCTTCAGAATTCTGAATTCTGGCTTCTGGCTTCTGGATTCTGAATTCTGGCTTCTTGTTTCCCGACTTCAACATCAGGAGCGATAACATTGTTCAGGCTTATTCTTCTAATCATTCTTATCCCTCTCAACAGCTTTGGCTTTAACGAAAGGTTTGTTGGTGCCAGACCCATGGGCATGGGAGGGGCGTTTACAGCTGTGGCAGATGATGCCAATGCCATGAACTGGAACCCGGCTGGATTGCCTATGCTTGAACGCTATGAATTTAATAATATCTGGGGAAATCAGGACAATCTGGGCAAAAAGAGCCTTTATACCAGCCTGATTGTTCCTGCATTTAATGAGAATTGTGCCCTTGGTTTTGGCTGGCAGAATCTGAGGTATAAACCTATATCCTTTTCAAGGGGTGAGTGGGCATTTGCTTGTGCCAGACGGGCTGGAAAATGGTCATTGGGCGGGTGTGGCCGTTCTATCTATCGGAATACCAACCAACAACCAGATAAAGAGATAGGGATTAATGTCGATGCCGGGGCATTGTGGATTCCATGTAAAACCCTGCGGCTGGCTTTAGTTAAATACGGTATGTTTGGCACAGATTTGCAACAGGATGAGCATGTAAGATATAAAATGGGCTTGTGTTATTCTCCGCCTGCAAACAAAAACCTTTTATTTGCCCTTGACCGAGATAATCTTGATACCTCATGGGGCATTGAACTCATGCTGAAGAAACAAATGCTTAAAGCAGATATTGGATTGAGATTTGGTTCTAAGGCAAGCAAAGGGATAACCATTAAAAAGGCAGGCTTTCTTGATGCAAATATGGTTCAGCTTGATTATGCCTCATCCATGGGTAATTCGTACTCTTCCATCTCTCTGGGCTACGAATATATTACCTCTTTGTTCAATCTTCATGGAATATCATTGGACCCATCTTTTAGCAATCTTTATGTATGCACCTACAAATCTCTTGAAAATGGTAAGATTCCTTTGGGCATAATTACAGTAGAAAATAAGATGCAGTCTGTGCCCATGGATGTCTGGGCAACCATAGACATGAAGGAATACACGGATAATAAGGCTGTTCCATTAAAGATGGAGTTAACACTTGAAAAAAGCCGCATGCCAGTGAAAAAGACAACCGTTGCTGCCACCCCAATTGGGACAGTGACCATAGGTACGAGTATCAGCGGCACGAGTGCCATTGGCACAAGTGCCAGCGGGACAACTGAGACAGGAGGCATTGACACGAGTGCCAGTGGCACAAGTACCAGCGAGACAGGCACTGAACTTCCAAACTCCTTAACTCCCCAACTCCTTGGCACGAGTGCCAGTGGGACAGATACCAATCAACTGACAGGGGTATTGCCTGTAGGGGGGACAGGGACACTCGCGGGGACAGCTGCATCATCTGATGTCTGTCATAAATCAACGATTATGGCTAAGTGTGCTGCCTTTAAGGGTAAGCTAACAGCCATTGTTAATCGGATAAAGAAGCCTTTTGAGATTGAGGAGAAGCCTTGTGAAGGGGAAAAAGGGGCAGAAAAGGAAAAGTTGGATAGATGTACTATCCCGCCGGGACATATTGCCAGGATACGGCTGATAAACCTTCCCTTGAACGAAAACATCCTGAAGGTAAAGGGCAATGTCTCGGTCACACCAGAGATTAAGCTTTATTATACCCTGCGAGATGAGGTTAAGGATATTACCCCAAAATGCAGGGATATAAATATCTGCGGACATAATGGCACAGGCACATATCAGGTAGACTGGAATCAGCCAGGGCTGCTGGCAATGTTTATGGACATTAAGGAAGATAGCTTTATGGCTGATTTCATGAATGAGGTCAAGAGATGTTATCTCAAAACAAAGGAATCGGCTGTATTTCCTCAAAACTTCCCGGAGAATGTCTTTAAGGCTATGTATCTCTTTGATGTCTTAAAGATATGGGGGATAACATATACAGAAAGAAGGGATTACAAAACAGGCAATCCAAAGGATACCTGTCTTCGCTGTCCTGATGAAATATTGTATGGCAGGTTTACTAATGGAAATGATGAGGATATATCTATTCTCATGGCTGCCTGCCTGAAATACTGGGACATACCTATAGGATTCATGGATGGTGGCCCGGCTAAAAAGGAAAACTTTATGCCCATATTCTCTACAGGCATACCAGCTAAGGATGGAACCGCTACTACAGGGTATAATGACATATTTATCTTTAATCCAGAATTGGACAGAAAGGATAAGGAGGCAACATGGCTGCCACTGAGAATACCAAAATGGAAGGATAATTTTATTGTTGTCTGCCAACAGGGCATGGAATTCTACAGAGGGGAAGAGAATGGGAAGAAGGCAAAGGAAGAGCATAAATTCAAGGCAGTCTTTTTGCCAGAAGAGAGCAATTTTACACCCTCAATACCTGTGAAGAAATCTGAGAAAGGCGAGAAGGGCGAAAAGGGCGAAAAGAAGCTGGTATTTTCAGATAAGCTCATGGAACGGATATACAAAGAGTTCAGGATGGATGTTCAGAAGTTTAATGAACTTAGCTCTTACAGAAACTTTTTTGGAGAGATAAAGATAGAGCCGTTGCAGAAAAAATGAAAAGTGACATACCTTGCAATCTAACCCGATTGGAGGAGAAAAGAGGAGAAAAAAGGAGGAAAAATGCTGTGTAGTAGTGTATTTATAACTGGTACTGATACAGGTGTTGGCAAAACATTGGTTGCCGGAGGACTGGCTGGTGCATGGAAAGAAGAGGGCTATGATGTTGGGGTAATGAAGCCTGTTGCCACGGGTGGTATCCTGATTAATGGTGAGCTTACCTCGCATGACTTATTATTTATGCAAGCAGCACTTGGTTCCTGTCTAAAGGATGAGCAGAGCTTGTGTATGCCCTATTGCCTTAAAACACCCGCTGCCCCTGCAATCGCTGCTCAGGTAGAAGGGGTAGAAATAATTCCAGAGAATATTCATCAGGCATATGATGCGTTGGCAAAACGACATGAGTTAATGATTGTTGAAGGGATTGGCGGATTACTTGTGCCTATTAACTGGGATTACTTAGTAGCAGACCTTGTCATGGATCTTGAGCTTCCATTATTAATCGTTTGTTCGTCAAGGCTGGGAACGATTAATCATACCTTGTTGACCATAGAATGTGCCCGGCATCGCGGGATCGAGGTGCTTGGGCTAATCATAAACATGACCTCTAACAGTCAATGTCTGACTGTAGCTGAACAAACGGTTTCTGAAGTGCTTGAAAAGGTAACCGATGTGCCTGTAATCGATATTATCCCCTGGAGCAGCTCCATAGATGTTGAATCAGGAAGGATTGGCAATGCCGTAGAGCTTGTAGAATCTATATTACCATGGATGATAGTATTATGAAACGCAATATCAAGCTTTGCCTGCAGTATGATGGTACAAACTATTATGGCTGGCAAAAACAATCTAATAGGATTACTGTGGCTGGGGTATTGGAGCAGGCTATCCAGAAGGCTGTTGGCGAAGAAACAAGGGTTATCGCTGCCAGTCGGATAGATGCTGGGGCACATGCCTATGGCCAGATAGTGAATTTCCAAACAAATGTGTCATGGGATGTTTCTGTCTTTCCAAGGGCAATAAATTGTAATTTGCCTCGTGATATTGTTGTCTATGATGCCTACTATATGCCTCTTGATTTTCATGCTCGATTTTCAGCCAGATGGCGAAGGTATGAGTACCTGATATTAAACTCAAGTCTCCCTTCACCCTTTTATCGTAATTATGCCTGTTTCTTCCCTCACAAGCTTGATATAGACAAGATGATAGAGGGGGCTGCATTTCTTGTAGGTAAACACGATTTTACCTCGTTTTGCACAGAGTCAAAAAACATGGAGAACACTGTCCGCACAGTAAGCCTGCTCTCAATAAAAAAAAGAGGGAGCCCCTCTGGCAGAGGGAGCCCCTCCGGCAAAGGGAGCCCCTCCGGCAGCGATAATTTTATCAGCATAGACATAGTTGCTGATGCCTTTCTCTATGGGATGATACGAAGCATTGCCGGGATATTGATAGATGTAGGACAAGGAAGGAAATTGCCAGAGGATGTAAAAACAGTGCTTGAGGCAGAAAATAGGAAAATGGGACCAATGGTTCGTCCGGCACATGGGCTTTATTTGATGGAGGTAGGATATTGAGAATAGCTTGTATTCAGATGGATGTAGTCTTAGGGGATGTTCATGCCAATCTCAACCGCAGCATGGAGTTAATCGATCATATAGCTGCAGATAAACCAGATATTATCTGCCTGCCTGAACTTTTTACTACTGGCTACTGCTTGCATGAGGCAAAAAGGCTTGCAGAACAGGTACCATGCAATACAACGCATATATTGTCTCAAAAGAGCCGCGAAATTGGATGCTTTTTGATTGGCGGAAGCATCATTGAGCAAGAAGGGGATAGTCTCTATAATACATCAGTGGTATTTAACCGCTCAGGGGATATTGCTGCTAAATATCGCAAGATACACCTGTTCCAACCGTTTGAAGAAGACTTGTACCTGATGCCTGGCGACAGGACGGTGACCATAGACACCGAAATATGTAAGATTGGAGTAATAATCTGCTATGACCTGAGATTTCCTGAGCTTTTCAAGGAATTGAAGGCTAATGGGGCAAAAATAGTCTTTGTGGTAGCAGAATTTCCCAACCCAAAGTTATCCCAATGGAAAACCCTGCTTCAGGACATGGCAAGGGATAATTGCATCCATGTTGTTGGGGTTAATCGAGTTGGTAGTGATGAGAGATCAAGCTTTTTTGGGCACACACTTATTGCCCTGTCTTCTGGGTCCTCTGGTGAGATAATGGTTGAAATGGGAGGATATGAGGGGGTGCTTGTGGCTGATATTCTTGTGTAATTACAGAACACCAGGGCACCAGAGCAAAAGAAGTGCACCAGAACACCATGTGGGAAAATAGGGACAGCGACGAATGGCACTGACTTAAGGTTTTTTTGACGATTTA
>JASEHA010000359.1 GCA_030018795.1 bacterium | reverse complement strand
ATCAATATATTGTGGTGCTTGCTCATGAATTTTGACTTTTTACACAGCCTGATGTCAGACTACTTGTCTGTGAAATATGGTAAATCAGCGATACAAACATGTCTATACTGCCTTTAGATGGCATCTACCACATTTATTGGCGTAATATTTGGATGCGTTTGACATGGGCTTACCCACACGATTTGTTAAAGAACCAAGGTAAGTCGCTTCCAGCTTGACAGGTAGGAGATACCATAAAACTATTTCACTGCTAAAGTGCCAATGGTGGCAAAAAACTTGAACATCGAGTATCACTATCACTTGAGGTGAAAAAAAAATGAACATTCTTTTTGTGCTTTCTCAGCTTGAATTAACCGGAGCTGAAACCTATGCGGCTTCGTTAATAGAAAAACTTACAGATAAAGGACACAAGGTAGCAATTGTTTCTGATACCTTAACTAACCAGATAAAAGTTCCTTATTATTCGCTTGATATAAATAATAGGAAGTCCCTTATTAACCGTTTTAAGCATATAAGATTTCTTGGACAAATAATCAAACAAGAGAATATTAATCTCCTTCATGCCCACTCAAGGGCATCTTCATGGGTGGCTTATTTTGCCAGCCGAATAAATAGAATACCGTTGATAACCACAGCTCATTGTATCTATCCTGTTCATTTAAGTAGAAAAATTATGCCTTGCTTTGGGGAAAAGGTGATTGCTGTTTGTGGGGCAGTTAAGGATCACTTAACCAGGGATTTGAAGATAAAAAGCGAGGATATATTTTTAATACCTAATGGGATAGATGTCTATCATTTCAGTCCACAGGTTGACTCTGCCGGGGTAAGAGAGGGGTTAGGGATTCAACCTGGGGCTAATGTAGTTTCCTGGATTGGCAGGTTCAGTGGACCACGGGGGAAATTAATAGAAAAGATGGTGAAAAAGGTATTTCCTGAAGTATTAGCCGTTATCCCTGATCTGAAGCTGCTTATTGTATCTGGGGGACAGAGGCCAGTTTCTTTGGAAGGCAAGGTGGAGGCTATTAATCAGCAATTTGGTCGTGAGGTGATAAGATTCACTGGCCTGCGAAAAGATATACCAGGTATTTGTGCGATATCTGATTTAATTATTGGTGCTGGGCGGGTGGCTTTGGAGGCAATGGCTTGTGGCAGACCAGTGATAGCTGTAGGAGAAAATAAGTTTGTAGGTTTGATAAACCCACAATCCCTTAAGGAGGGAATATATACCAATTTTGGCGATTGCTGTGAACAGCAACCGGTTGATTGTGCCAGATTAGCTCAATCAGTGATAGATGTGCTTAAGGACAAAAAAGAATCTGCTCTGTTGGGTCAGTGGGGAAGACAGGTGGCTATAGAGCAATTTGATCTGGAAAAGGTAGTAGCTGAGGTGGAGGAAGTCTATGAAAAAGCTCTGGTCAAATGAAGAGATCCCTATCTTAGCTTATCATCGAGTAGTGCCAGATCCTTGCCTTAAATCCCAGCATGAAATATGGGTTGATGTCAAAAATTTCAGGCGACAGATGAAACTTTTAGCCTTCAGAGGATTTAATACAATTTCTCTGGATATGTTGGCAGCAGCATTTAAAGGAATAGCCCAACTGCCTAAAAAACCTATCATTCTGACCTTTGATGACGGGTATCAGGATAATTACCTTTATGCCTTCCCTATCCTGAAAAAATACAATTTTACAGCCACTATCTTTCTGGTGAGCGGGCATATTGGGGATACTAACCAATGGGATAAAATACCACAGGAAAAACCGATAAAACTTTTATCAGCAGAAGAAATAAAAGAGATGGTGGAATATGGAATTTCGTTTGGTGCTCATACCGTTAGCCATCCCCATCTTCCCCAATTGACTAAAGAGGAAGCTTCTTGTGAGATAGTTCAGTCTAAGAAAGAGCTTGAAGAAATTATTGGACAAAAAATTACCTCTTTCTGCTATCCTTATGGAGAATTTAATCAAACCGTAAAACGAATGGTAATTGAAGCTGGATTTGAATGTGCTTGTGCTTGTGATACTGAGCAGACCAATGATATTTATGAGTTGAGGCGAAGATTGATATTCCCCAGAACTAACTTGTTTGGCTTCTGGAGAAAGATTCAAAAGTGGTATTCAAGGTATAAACGGTATAAGTTGAAAAAGTTGGTTCTTTAACAAATCGTGTGAGTAAGGTAATGGGTTAGAATCAGAAAAGAGTTAGAACGCTGATGAATAACTTTTCAGGTTATGCACGATTTTAGAGGAAGGCCAGAGCAAAAGTTATTCACAGCGAAATTGCAAAG
>JASEHA010000358.1 GCA_030018795.1 bacterium | reverse complement strand
AGATTGCATTTTAGGCTGATACCTGAACGATTACAAAAACTTGAACATCGAGTATGTAGTAAATTTCAACCGCACAGGTCGAAATCACGAAATTAAGAAAGCACGAAAAAGCACGAAAAAGCACGAAAAGTGAAGAGGTGAAAAAAATGCTGCCTGAAAGTGTAACACATCTTCATTGTTGGAAAATGAATTATGTCAAATGTTTCGTCCCTTCGTGTTTTCGTGATTAACGTTGCGTGAAATCTTAAAGACTGCTTTATTTCTCCACCCTTGCCTCAATATCATACTGTCCGGCAGAGATTACCTTAATCCTTTGTTCCTGAAGCTGTTCCAGACGACGGGCAATATCTGTGGCATTACCCCTTTTCAAGGCAATCTCAATTACAGCTGAGCTGCCGAAGTAATTCCTTACCCGTGAGTCTTTTACCTCTATGAACGAACGCATTAAACGATTAATCAGATTCAGCTGACTGATATCAGTTATTCCGGTTATCTTCAAGGCAATACCAGACTGTTTTTCCAATGTTTCATAAAGCTTTTTAGCAAAATCCACATCAATCTTCTCAACAGCTCGAATCAATGCTGCCTTTGCGGCTGCCTCTCTGGTTATATCCACCCCGCCAGAAACCTCGTTGATTACAGCCATTACCTCTCTGGTATTTGCTTTGACTATTTTTAATGAAACGGTTGCCCGATAAGAGATTAGCCCGCCCAAGCCATTATTTGTTACAAACTGGCTTGTTGCCCTGCCCAAAACAATAATGTCTGCATTAACCCTTTCAGTCTGTTTTTCTACATCTTCACAGGTAGTAAAGGTATTCTTTGGTTTATCGTCGCTGATACGAAAGCCAGCATTAATAAGATGCTGACTCAGTTGCAGCTCTATTACAGATGCCTCGGCTGCTTTATCCTCTACATATTCGTCAATCCAGAAGGCTACAAGGGGTGAAGGCTTTGTCTCCAGCTGCATCTCGATTATCTTTCTGGCTAAATCCTCTTTCCTGACTGCTGCCTTGATCCGTACCCTATAAAACTCACCATCGCGGAATTCCTTAAGGATAGTATATCGTTCTATGTATCCCTGTGTTTGTCCGAGTATGTTTTCTTCAAGCAGGACAGCTTTGGAGACCAGGGTTTCGTCAGTTACATATACTCCAACAACAAGCCCTAATGCAGCCCTCTGAGCATCAGAGAGTGCTGCATTTTTTGCACCAATCAGATCATCCTTGATAATTGGTGACAGTCCTTCAGCTTCCACTACCTCTGCCGCAGTTGGTTTAACAATCGACTCTTTAGTTGTAACACAACCACAAAAAAATAGCAGACAGGCCATCAAACAAGTAAATAAATATTTCATTATCTTTTTCCCTCTCATAATTAATTTCATCCTGAAATCGGCAAGTGCCTACAATCTAAAATGCCTAAGGCAAACAATAGGTTAAGATTGTAGCCCAACATTCTATGTTGGTATTTTTATCAGCATGAAATATCGCAATTACAACCAAGATAGAATCTTAGGCTACATCTACCCTATTTACTTGCCGATTTCAGGTTAATTTCATAGCTAAAGCTGGGTTAGTTGATACAGCATTTGCTGCAACAATCGTGTCTGATACAGGGGCAAACAGATGTTCGCCCCTGTATAAAGAATATCCATCAATTAATCATCTTCAAGCCCATTGCCTTTAACCTTCTTTTTGGAAGTTTCAAGGTAACTACACAGCCGTCATCAGCCGTCCATTCTGTCTTAACTATTTCTGCTCCTTTGATTTCAGCATTAATCTTGCTTGCCAGAAGTGAATCTGTTTCCATTGCATTTGCCACAGTAATGCCACCAGTAAGGGTTACTCCCTTGACAATGGTAAGCATTTCATACTGTGCCTGCACAATAGCAGCATTTCTTGACATTGCCAGCCGTTGGGTTTTATTCTCTATGGCTGGGTCAGCCGCACCAATCCCTGTTGCCATAATATCTTTTTCACCCACTACCTGTGGAGCAATTGTCCGCTTGATTTCACCATTTTTAATAAACTCTGATTTAGGAGCACAACTATTTAGTATAAATGGAATCAACATCAAGCCAAACAACACAAAAATTCTCATTCTTCTCACCTTCCTCACCTCCTTGTTATTATAATTCAGGCTGTATGATCCTTATCTTTTGGACCACAATCTACCAGTTAACAGAAACCCCTCCAGACAATATCTTCATAGCAGTATCATATCCATGAAAATCTTCGACCTGTGCGGTTGAAATTTACCACACAGGTTATATTTTTGTAGACATAATG
>JASEHA010000357.1 GCA_030018795.1 bacterium | reverse complement strand
CATTACGAATTGAATGCATCAAGTAGGACACAATAAGAGACATGAAAGACGTTGCCTGCCAATTTGTTTATCACCTACACCTTTTTAGTGAACAAAAACGTTCCCTGCCAGCAAGCAGTACCCACCCTACCGATGCCTGGTGCTCTGAAGACTCCTATTTTCTGCCTGTTTCATATCCTGCCTGGTATTTATATTAAAAAACATATGCAGCTGCGGGTCAAACTGTCTTATCGCCTCTTCCTCAATATATCTTACCCTGACCCTGTCCAGTAACCGCAAGATACAGAATTCCCTTGCTTTTTTCCCCTGGGACCCAACTGTATTTGTGCCTATCAACCCTTCAATTTCATTAGAGCAACCTCTGTCATATATTCCGCAAAGCGGTTCAGCCCTGTTAGCTATCATAGGAATAATTGCCATATCCTCTGGTTTAATTTGAGATACCATGTATCTGACAAACCCTGTATTGATAAAGGGCATATCGCAGGCAAGCACAAGGTTATACTGAGTATCTGAGGCTAAAAGCCCGGCATGAATACCGCCAAGCGGCCCAATACCACAGATTACATCCCCAACTACCCTGACATCAGGATGCTTAGCACTATAAGAGACAGCATGTTGTGCATTAGAAACAACAATTATCTTCTGACATACCCCTGAAAGACTATTAATCAATGTTTCAAGGACACCCTTCCCTTTAATCACCATCTCAGCCTTATCAGACCCGAAACGCAAGCTTTGTCCACCAGCCAGGATTATAGCATTCAACATCCTTAAAAAGCAGTTAGTTCATTCTCCTGCTAACGGCTTCCCCCCTCTTCCTACAAATTCCCTCGATACCCAAACTTTTGCATAGCCAAATGGTCATCATCCGGATTCTCATCCACTACTTTATCAAAAACATCTGTCAGTCTTTGGGTAATTGCTTCTTTTTCATATTTTATGCTCAATTCTAAAAGGTAGTTTGGCTTCAGGATACCCCGCTTATAGCAGTCAACAATCTCTTGTAAGGAAGCTTTAATCCTGGGTACAGCAGAAAAGGGAGCAATCCAGCCAAGATTTTCTTTTTTTATAAGATTTTCTACTGCCCCTTTATCACTCAAACCTAAAACGGGTTTCATAGCACCAACACATCTGTATATTGCTTGCGGAATATTTCTCTCTTTATCAGCTATAATTACCCCTGCATCAGCTGTAATGAGCCGTCTTATCCCTTCTTTACCAGACGTGTCTTCAACATAAGAACAAACATTTTCAAGTGAAAACTCAAGGATAAGCCGTTGCTGTTCTTTATCCATATCTCCAACAAATTCAACCCGTAACAAATCTCTTAAGGATGAGTCCTTTTTTAACAGTTCTCTTATTGCCCTTAAAAGATATTGATGTGTTGTGTTTTTATCTATCCCTCCCTGATAAACAAGCCTTAATTTATCATCCACCCTGCTTGATGTATCAACTCCAAAAACCTTCATCTCTTCTGCATCATATCCATCAGGGATACAAACAAATTTATCCCTTCCCCAGAATGGATATTTTTCGTAAAAAAATTGACACCATTCTTCAGAGCAGCAAACAACCTTTCTTGCATTTTTAATGATGGTCTCCTCCATTTTTTTTTCTATATTTTTATAAAACGAGGAGAGCATTCCATGCTTCTTTGTACCAACCCAGTTTTCCCGTATATCTGCTATCCATGGCACCCCTGTTTGACCATGTGCCTGATACCCAAGCCAGGAAACAGAATATGGGGGAGCAATAGTATATATCAAATCAAATCTTTGTTTCCCTGTAATTTCTTTTATCTTTCGAAGAACACCTGGAATCCACAAGATTTTTTCATCTGGAATAAGATATGCAGCGACTAAATCCTTTATCCTGCCTGCTTTTTCTAAAAACCTGTCTGGTTTTACCTCATAAACGTTTGAATAGCGTTCTTTTCCATTAAGCTCTGCCTCATTCTTGTTGTTGTCCATTACGGTCAAAACAGACACATCCCAACCAGAGGAGGGTAGATGCTTTACCAGACCTACTGCCCGATAAGCAGATTCACTCGCCTGAGGCGAAAAATCATAGGAAATAAGTAATACATGCCGCATTGTTCATTCTCCAAAACATTACGAATTAAATGCATCAAGTTGGCTATAATAAGAGGCGTCGCAAGCCTTTTTGTCGAGCCTCACTTTCCTGCTCGACAATTTTCTCCTGCCACTCCTGTCGATCAATTCGGAATCAACAAGTCGCAGCCTTTTTTCATTATGCCTTGCTCTCTTCCATTACGAATTGAATGCATCAAG
>JASEHA010000356.1 GCA_030018795.1 bacterium | reverse complement strand
TTTTGGTGGGCATTGCCCACCCTACCCTGAAGATTAAGTGTCACGAGGTACTAGTAAAGAATTTGACTGATACTCTGGTGCACTGGTGTTCTGGTAACTGGTGCACTCGTGACTGGTGTTCTGGTGCTCCTTTCAGCCATTCTTCTTACTACTGCTGCCGGGTCAGATGCTTTTAAGATTGCACTGACAACGGCTATGACAGAGACACCTGTTTCTAATACCTGTGTAAGATTGTCTTCATTTATCCCACCAATAGCCACTATAGGCAGGTTGACTGTTTTGCAGATTTCATGAATTATCTTGCAACCCAGTGGTTGACCAGCATCATGCTTGGTTGTTGTGCTGAATATTGGTCCAATACCAATATAATCTGCACCATTTTCTGCTGCCTGCCTTGCTTGAGCAAGGCTATGGGTAGATATGCCAATTATCTTATTGCCCATAAGGTTACGAGCAGCACCTATTGGCATATCATCCTGTCCAAGGTGGACACCATCTGCCCCAATTGTCAGGGCAATATCTATCCGATCGTTTATGATCAAGGGGATAGCTGCTTCGTCTGCTATCTGTCGCAACATATTAGCCAGGATGATTAATTTGCTATCAGGCATATCTTTCGTATTTTTAACCCGCAACTGAACAACACTAACACCTGCAGCAATTATCTCACCAATATAATCCCTATCCCATATCTTTTCCCCAAGAAGCCCATAGTCAAGGATAAGATACAACCCACAAATATTCTTGTTTCTTCTAACAGCTTGCAGCACAACCTGTTCCATTTCGTATACCTGATACCTCAATGCCTTTATCCTGCAGCCTGTCTCTTTGTCATTTAGCTTACCAAACTCCTCCAATACCCGCATAGCCTCCTGGCTGCGTTTCATATTCGCCTTTATTATCCCTGCCCTTCCTGTTCGACAACCCTCTGTATCTACATGTATAGCCAGCCCAACATCGCCCTGACTATCCCGGGCAGAGATAAGCAGGGATGCGTCAAATGCCTTATCTATCAAACCAGCAATCTCATGCCTTATAGCCTTTAATCTTTCACTTACTACAGAATCGTTCAGATCAAACCTTGCCAATTCTTCAACTACCCGTAACCCTTCTCTGGCTCGATTGAGATTAGCATCAATGATCCTTAATATCCCTCTATCCATCCTTTGTCACCTCTTCCATTACGAATTGAACGCATCAAGTAGCACACAATAAGAGACATGAAAGACGTTGCAATCAGTTTCCCATCAAATCTCATTTTTCTCGCCTTCACGCCTTCACGCCTTCACGCCTTCTCTCCTCCTTGCTTGGTCACCAGTAAAAACTTGAATATCGAGTATCAGCAATATAGATATAACCATCTTTATCTATAGCTATATCCTGAGGAGTATTGAATTGGGTAAAATTTTTACCTGCTGAGCCAAACGAGATATAGAAGAATATATCCTTGCCTGCCTCTATTCTTCCATCTTTATGATATTTGGGGTAGTCAGGGGTTATTTTAGATGGTTGTTGAGGGGTGGAGGATGGCTGCACTAACTATGGTTTGTTTGAAATTATTCCAGACAGATTCAATATTTTTTGCCAGGGGGAGTAAGTCTTCCTGTCTTAATTTTACACTGTAACCGTGTATAAAATAATGTCTAAAGCTAAGATATTTCTTCAATTCTAAAGATAATTCATTAGAAATAATTCCAATTTCGAGTGCTTCATTGACAATGCTTTTATGCCAGGAATCATTTTTGACAATCACGACATTTTTGTGTTTCAGTATAAGGGTCAGAATATTTTCCATACCTTTGTAAATATTATGTATATAAGTTGAAATGGCTGCCAATTCAATGTTTCCAAAGGTTGGGCATGATAATGCTTTATTTAATTCAGTGATTGTTTCCTTGATATTTTCAACATCGTAGTTTATTTTATCTTTTAGATTCTCAACCATAAATCACAGTCCCTTCCTTTTCTATAAAATAGGCAAATTTAGGGTTAAATTCCATATCAATAACATCGATATTTTTTGAAACCTGATCAGAAACATCAGTAACAAAATTAAAGTAAGAGCCAGATTTAATACCAACAATACCGATATCAATATCGTTTACCTTGGCATAATCGGTATACAAGGCAGAGCCAAAAAGATACACTTTTTTAATACCGTATTTAACGGCGATTTCAATTATACTATGTTTATCTTTTTCATCCATCATATGGGTTTAACCTCTTGCATATTAGTATCTTATCACTCGATGTTCAAGTTTTTTAACCTACGATTCTTTCAGTCAAAAATAGATGAGT
>JASEHA010000355.1 GCA_030018795.1 bacterium | reverse complement strand
GAAGTGTTGTCTACCTTGAAGGCATTGCTTACTGTTGCTGCCTCATTACCTACCTCATCCTTTACTGTTACTCGGATAGTATATGTCCCATCCAATATGCTGTAGGTATTCCACGAATAACTAAATGGTGCCTCTGTATCAATACCAATGGTATATGTTCCATTACGCAGGTATTCAAAGGTTACCTCAGTAACATCCCCATCAACGCTTACTGTGCCTGAAAGCACACCGCGGGTTGGTGTGGTTATTGTTGGCACAACTGGCACATTAATAGTATTATCAACCTCTATGCCTGTATTCGTGGTACTGCCAAGCATTGTGCCGCCAGTGCCATAGGCTATGGCACGAACAGTATACGTCCCGTCTCCTATTCCAGTCTGATTTGTAAACAGTGTGGTCGCCCATGAGGCACTCCACCCATCCATTGATACAGTATCTGTATAGGTACCATGAGTTGTCGGGTCTACAGCAGGATTAAACCAGTACGACCCATCCTTACTCACCTGAATCAGCATCTCATACACAGCTGGCGGTGCTATTACCCTGATTGTCTTAGTCCCCGAAACATGTGCATCTGTTGCAGGCTCAAGGATCACTACCCCTGACAGGGTGTTATCTATCTCAATCGACCTGACACTCGAATACCCAACATTGCCTGCATTATCTATTGCCCTTACCTGCAGTGTATGTATCCCATCTGAAAGCACTCTGGTATCGAGAGTATGCGTGCCTGTATTAAGTGCCGACCACCATGTAGTTACAGATACAAATGCTGCTCCATCTATGGATATGGCTGGCATGCCTGCAATACTATATAGGGCACTTGTAATTGCAAACTCTACCGGTACAACCTCACTGATTATCTTTGCACCAGGCACAGCTCTATCTATCTGAGTAATATTTACACCAGGCACTATCGTATCCATAATAATCGTATCTGTGCCAATATTGCTTTCATTCCCAGCATTATCTACTGCCCATACATACGCTGTTACTTCTCCCTGCCCAGAGGCATACAACTCCCCTTCTGCCCCTTGTGTAAACTTCGCCTCTCCTGTATCTGTCCCAAACGAGTAATAGTAGCCCTTTATCCCGCTCTGTGTATCGATATATCCATTCCATTCTACATGCAGTACGCTTGTAGTCGCATATGTTGCCCCGCTATTGATTATTACTGTGCCCATAATTGGTGCAGCAATATCACACATCACATACTCATACTCACTCAATTCATCAGGCCCATTCCCAAATGTATCCTGAGCCTTAGCAGTAATGGTATTTGTCCCTGGCGTAAGGGTTACATTCATGGTAAAGGTACCATTTACACCTGCCTTAACCACTCCAGCTGAAGCATCATTGACATACACGGTTACTGTTGCATTTGCCTCTGCACTGCCACTCACACTTAAAGCAGTTGTCCCCACAATCAACGGTATCTGCGACAGCTCAGGTGCATCTGGTGCATCATTGTCAAACGTTACCACCACTTGCTCTGAATACCCCATGTTTCCTTCATTGTCTATTGCCCTTATCTGGAACGTATGCTGCCCCTTCAGACTGCTGGATAACCACTGATATGATGTATCTGTCGTAGCACTAACCCATGCCCCGCCATCTATGCTCAGCTGGCTGCTTCCACTTACGACACCTGAGATCATGTCAGTTACTGCCCAACTAATTGCCTGTGTACCATTGAGCAGGCTATTTGCTGCCGGACTGATGTTACTAATCACTGGTGAGGTGTTGTCTATCTGGATCACGCTTGATGTGGCATAGGTATTATCCAGCTCATCATATGATCTGACCACAACCGTACATGTCCCATCTGCCATGCCCAGTGTATTCCATGACACATCAAACCCTGACTCTACATCTGTGGCTATCAGGTATGTCCCATTCTTCTCATACTCAAATATTATCTTCTCAATATCACTTGCTACACCTGTAGCACTGATTGTCCCTATTCGGCTCAGTATCGATTGCAGGGACAAACTGAACGTACCAGCATTATTGTCTATCTCTATATTACCATTGATTGCACTACCAAGCTCTGTGCTGCCAGTACCATAAGCCACTGCCTTTACCATCCACAGCCCATCAATAAATCTCGTAGTATCCCATGTACATGTCCAGCCATCAGCAGGTGTGGCATCTACTGCATATGATGGCGTACTTGTTCCGTCCGTTGGCCTGTACCAGGTTGTCCCATTGGTCCCAACCATCATCCGCACCTCATAGGTTGATGCCGGTGCCTCAACCTTGATGGTTTGTGTGCCACGAATGTGTGCATCTGCTGCCGGCTCAAGAA
>JASEHA010000354.1 GCA_030018795.1 bacterium | reverse complement strand
CAGGGTTTTTACAAAGCCCTCACAGTTTGCCCTTAAATCCAATGACCTGCCTATGGAAAGGGATACCTCATACATCCAGGATAATGTTTCTGCTATTGTATTCATAACAGCCCTCCGGTGATATAGAATAAAAGGGGTGAGGTTTTACCTCACCTTGCCCTTGCAATGTGTCTCCTTGCTCTCTTCAGCCATTCCAATACAAACCCTTTATCATTTTCATGTTAACTCTTGCAAATAATGCTTTGGTTGAATTGGTAGTAATCGTACTCGATATCTTGTTTCTTCAACACTTATTATTGCTCCTTTTTCAAGGGCATTTGCAGATTCATTTAGTACATGGAATAATCGACGATTTATATTATCAGGCTTTTCATTTTCAAGCCTGAAGATAATAACGCTTGGAGAAAAACTGCCTGAAGCAGCCATCAAATCTCCAAAATCAAGGTCACAGGTAAGAACAATTCTACCTTCATCCTTAGCTTTTTTAAGAATTTCTGTATCACTTGCTCGATGAAGATTCTGCTCACGCAGATGGATTGTATCATGCCCATTATTTCGCAACCAATAAACTGTAATTTGAGCAATTCCCATATCAGCTAAAAATTTCATCAACATGCTGCTCCTGCTGTCATATAAACTTCCTCTCTTGTTATCCATGCGGCATAGTGTAAAGCATCTGCTATATCTGCTTGCTCCAGATCAGGATATTGTTCTATTATTTTCTCGTTAGACATTCCATTTGCTACTAAATTAACTATTAGCGAGACAGGAATCCGCATTCCACGGATACACGCTTGCCCTCCCATTATCATATTATTAAAGGTAATTCTTTTGAAAAACATTTAGGCACACTCCTCATAGAATATTTGAGATTGCTCAGCCTTAAGCATAATCATCTTCCTTCTTGAAAGGTTATTCTCACTCATAGCATCCTCCGACCACAATAGTCTTGTTGAAGAATTCAAGGAATGTCTCACCATAAGATGCGATTTCGCCTAAGGTCAGCATTCCTGCAGGGATAGCTTGATCACCTGCCACTGCAAGATTTTCCTTTACTGCGGCTAATTCTCTAAAAAAATCATCTCCCAGAAAAAGTGCCCTGGAGATACAGTCAACCACCAGATTACAGTGGTTTTCTTCCCTGTAAGCCTTCTTAGCCGCCTGAGCTGCGGACTGGATAAGGGAATCTGGCTCTCCTTTTAAGATGTTTAACAGGCTATTCTCAGGCACCTCACCCACACAGATTAATTCCCCACTCTCATTTGCCATAATTGGGTCGCGGACAATATCCTCACATCCTTCCTTGTATATCCCGAATGGATACCTCATGGCTGTATCATAAAATTTTTCTCTTGTGAGCTTAAGCCCTGAATCTTTCTCAACTATTTCCTGATACACATCAAAGGCAGCTTTCCAGTCCAGTTCCATGATCACATTTTTACAGGTTCTGGTAGCAGCAACAGGTCCGGTAAGTTTTTTCCAGCCATGGCTAACACCAAGATTACATTCTAATTTGATAAATGTAACTACAGCAGCATCCTGAACAAATCCATCCCGGGTAAAAAGACAGGGTTGTTGCTTAAGGGTAAGTGGGCCTGCCCCGCCGCCAAAATAATGGACAGAATTGCCCAGGCAGTCAAACAGTTGGGAAAGGAATGAGGCAATGTTTGAGGTCAGCCCATCTACAAGAATCATGGCTGTATACCTTTTGTCTTGCTGGCTGATAAAATCAGGTTTTTCTATCTCAATCCGGTCAGTATCAAGCCCCTTGATCAGATACGGGCTGGTTAATGCTGGCAAAACCTTAATTACCGCTCCCTGTTCGTAATTCCTGTCATCGTAAATGACACCAGGGAACATGCCGCCAAAGAAATTAATCCCATTTTTATTAAGCCCTGAAATCATCTGCTCGACATCTGGCATATCCTTTTCGCCAAGCAGGATTAAGACAACATCATTATCCTTCCTTTCCATGCGGCAAACTATTTCAACAAGCTCTTCTGCATCAGTTGTAGGGGAATACATCGTTGCACCTCCTTAGTCTATCTTAGTCTATAATTATAAAAGCGTTATAAACTCTTCCACGCTCATCTTAGCTCCTTCCAGAATAAATATCTAATGTTCCTGTATCAATTGATTTATGGTCAGGAACTGTTACTTGAGCAAAAGGCAAATCCCGCCGCATAATAACATGACTTCCCTTCTGTCGCTTTACATAAAAACCTGCTCTTTGGAGGGCATTTATTACCCTTTTACCTGAAAGTCCTCGGTTCTTTAACGAATCGTGTGGGTAAGTCCATGTCAAACGCATCCAAATACCACA
>JASEHA010000353.1 GCA_030018795.1 bacterium | reverse complement strand
CATGAAAGTACAATTATCCCTGCCTGTTGAAGCCGAGTAAATGTAAGAAATCGCAACAGATTGCCTCCGTAAGGAAATGTGGAATGCAGAAGTGAGAATGCGAAATAAAGGTGGCAGTCTTTTCACGACTTACTTTTGCACATTCCATTCTACATATAAAAATCCTTGACAAACTCACAGCATATATGCTATCCTATTAATCTGTAAAAGCGAACAACTGTTCGCATCCACTATTTGCGCGAGGATGGCGGAGTTGGCAGACGCGCCAGACTTAGGATCTGGTGGGGCAACCTGTGCGGGTTCGAGTCCCGCTCCTCGCACCAACACTCACAGGACAATTCATCAGAGCACCAGTCACCAGAACACCAGAGCACCAGATGTCAGGGCACCAGTCACCAGTTATCAGAGTATCAATCAAATTCTTTACTGGTGCACTGGTGACTGGTGCTCTGGTGTTCCCTTTTCCTTTATAATCCCTAACTGCTGCCCATGCTTAAGGTTATCCCTATCATGACCATAACTATAAGCAATATTCCTGCAATAATCATAGATGGCGAGCCGAAAACAAGGAGAGCCTTGAAGGTCGAGATGCGGTAAACCTCACGGATGGATATTACCTGCAGTTTGAATATCCATATAATAATCAAGAGCTTGCAAAAAAAGTAAACAAAAAAACTTAAATCACCACAAGCATAGGAGACTAATATCGCTGGTATGGTTAACATATTTGGAGCAAGGCTGAGTCCTAATGCAATCAACAGAACAGAAGCCTTTCCCTGCCCATTAAGCCATTCGGCAACCAGATGAAATATTGCCCCTGAAATAAACCATATCCCGGTAACCCCTGCCACACTCAGTACCATCCAAAGAGGAAGAAATGACTTGGTGATTAAAGAAGAATTCGCTCCAAGCAGGATAACTTCAGAAACAGCAATGCTTATCCCTGAGAGGATAATGATTAAGGTAACATAAAAGCCTGCTACTGTATTTGGCAGCCGTTGCATACACAGAATAGGATTGGTAAATAATTGATAGATTATCTCCAATCCCTGCATACCGCCTATCTCTTCTTGTGACTCGTATGATTCCATAAGGTTCATATCTAAGGTCTCCAGTAATATTCAAGGCAGGGAGATTTCAGAAGGGACGAATTATTAAAAAGGGATATGGGTGTAGAAGAAAAACCTTCTATTAAGCCCTTGAGCCATTGAAAAGGCTCATCCTCTTCTATAATTGCCGGTGTACCAGTAATCCCTGCCAATTTAGCGGTTATGTCTATGGTTTGTTGATAATCACCAATCTCATCTATTAATCCAGCCTTTTTTGCCTGCTGACCAGTAAATATCCTGCCATCAGCCAATTCTCTTAACTTATTTTCTGATATATTTTGTCTTCCATTTTTTACTGCCTGATAAAATTGCTGATAGGCATCATCAATTACCCCTTGAAGGATTACCCTCTCTTCTTCTGACATTGGTCTTGCCAGAGAACCTATGTCCTTATGCTGGCCACTTTTTATTACCCGAAGGTTTACCCCAACCTTTTCCAGAAGGCTTGATACCTCTGGAAGATGCATGATAACACCAATTGAACCAATAAGACTTCCAGCATTAGCCACTATTTTGTCTGCAGGACAGGCAATATAATATGCCCCGGATGCACCAATGTCGCCAATAGAAACAACCACCTTTTTACCAGATTTCTTTAATTCTTTTATCTGGTTATATATTTCCTGAGTAGCAGCTACTGTTCCGCCAGGGCTGTTTATTCGTAAGATTACAGCCTTGATTGAATGGTCATGCCTTATGGCTAATAACTTTTTTACAATCCTATCCGCACTCTTAACAGACCCTCCCCAGACCTCTTTTGTCGGATTTTGAAACGAAATTTCTCCATATATCCGTACTATGGCAATCTTTTTTTGTGAAACAATGGCTGGAGTAAGCCCTTTTTGCTCTTTTGTCCCCTGAAAAAATACAAGACATATTCCAATGATAATGGCTGTAAAACAAAGGATGAGAATCCCGCCGCCAATCAAGTTTTCTTTTTTCATTTTATCTCCTCTCTTCTGGTAGTGTTATGGTCTGAACTACCTGTTTATAGAGTATAACATCAATAATTAAAGTTGTCAATAGAAATTTGATAGCTGTCCTGACAGGAGGCACAGCAATTCTTATTCTTAGACAGGATTACAGGATGAACAGGATTTTTAAGTATCGTGGGTTATGGCTTTTTTTCGAGCTGTGCAATCAATATATATCCACAGATTTCGACCTGTGCGGTTGAAATTTACCACATGGGTAAAAACTGTTTGTATCAAGGGCTGTTTACAGATTTAATC
>JASEHA010000352.1 GCA_030018795.1 bacterium | reverse complement strand
GTGCAGATAGTCTTGGTAATATGGGTGAAACAGAGGCAAGGCTGGTGATTGTGGATAATACCGCACCATTTGGGTCAATTATTATCAATAATAACGATGCTTATACAGATTCAGCTACAGTAACCCTGACGCTTGAGTATTATGATTCAACTTCTGGCGTAGATAAGGTGCAATATATGTTTAACAATACTACATGGAATGGGTGGGTAGATACTGTTGCTACCATGACAGGGCTGATATTGCAGGGTGATGGTACGGATACGGTTCGATATCAGATAAGGGATAAGGCAGGGAATATGGCAACATTTACAGATACCATTATCCTTGACAGGACAGCACCTAATGGTACAGTGACCATTAATCAGGGTGCAGCATGGACATCTTCAAGGTTTGTAACCTTATCCTTAGAATATACGGATGAAACTGGTTTGGTCTCAACTAATATCGCTGGGGCAAGATATTCCAATACCGCTGTATTTAGTGGTGGCTGGGAACAGCCGAATGTAGTCAAAGAATGGCAGCTATTGCCTGGTACTGGGACAAAGGTTGTCTATTACCAGATAAAGGATGGGGCAGGAAATGTCAAGGTTGCAACCTCAAGCATTAATCTGGATGAGGAACCGCCAGATTCGATATCTATTACTTCACCTGTTAATGGGAATGTGTATCGAGGAACAGTAGCTATTACTGCAACAGCACACGATAATGTAAATGTAGGCAGGTTGTTTGCCTACAAGGATGCAGTGAGAATAGGCACAGGAACAATAGATGGAGAAATTAATTATCCGTGGCTGACAACTACGGCAGATGACGGGAATCACACCATATTTGTTAGGGCAACGGATGAGGTTGGGAATTCCATTGACTCAGAACTGCGGGTAATTACTGTAGACAATACACCGCCTGATTCAGTAGGCATAATAAGGCCAACAAATGCTACGGTTGTGAGCGGTACATTTACCATAGAGGCAATTGGTGCAGATGCCATAGGCGTGACAAGGATTGAATTCTATCGTGATGGGACTTCTACCTTGCTCGGGAGCAGTACCAGCAGTCCTTGGGTGTTAAATGTCAGTACAAGTGGATGGACTGCTGGCAGCCATACCCTGTATGCCAGGTGTATTGATCGGGCAGCAAATAGCCTTGATTCTGCAGGGGTTGATGTGATTATTGATACTACAGGACCAACGACTGGCAGTGTTCTGATAAATGCTGGGGCAACATACAGCACCAACGGCGTGTTGAATATATCATGGACAGGGTTTAGTGATAGCTTGAGTGGTATTGCAGGATATTACTATGGATTTGGTACAACAACCTCTACAGCCTACTATACTGAAGGGACAAACGGGCAGTTGACAACAGGAAGTCAGGGTAGTGTTACGGTGTATGTCTGGGCAAAGGATAAGGCAGGAAATCATGGATCGTTTGTGTCTGATGATATTTTTGTTGATACCAATGCTCCTATCCCATATGTTGATGCGATTGATGGGGCAAGCGTTGGGCTAAAGGTTTTAAGGGGTACGGTTGATGTGGTCTTTAATGTGACTGGTGAAGGGGTTGGTGGTATAATTGGGACACCACAGATATCAATAGATGGTACATCAAGCTGGACAAGTACCTCATGGAGTCTCCCATTGATGAAGGGGACATATACATGGAACACACTTGGGCTGAATGATGGTGTGCATACCTTGCAGATACGGGCACAGGATCTGGCTGGTAATATGGGATATTCTACAACAAACTCTGTTGAGGTGAATAATATTGTTGGGGCAGTGGTTCTGATTATGGAACCGGCAAATAACAGCCATGTAAGTGGTACCAGAACGATTCGGGTTATTGCTGGTGATGATGTGGCACAAGTGGATATTGGGGTAGGTACTGGTACTACAGCTACATGGAGGCATCCAGAAACTGCGGCTGCTGGGATGTATTCGGATACAACGCCAGCAGATGGGTTTACAGCTGTATTTAATACTGGTTCGTTTAGCACCCAGATTGGTGATGGAGTGTATTTGATCAAGGCAATAGCTTATGGTGCTGGTGGAGTGGAGCTTGGGTCAACGACTAATACAGGTATTGAGGTAGACAATACTCAGCCAGCAGGCAGTATCACCGTAGCCTCGCTTATCAGGGGTGTAGCTACAGTAAGCTACAACACAAGCCAGACAGACATTGAAAGAATAGTCTTTGAATATGGCTCAAGTGCTGGCACATACACCATTGGTGTAGACACAACATCACCGTTTAATGTTTCGTGGAATACGAGTAATATGATTGACGGGACATATACTGTCCATGCTACAGCTATTGATGAAGTGGGACTAAGCTATGCGACAGGCAGCACGAGTGTGGTGG
>JASEHA010000351.1 GCA_030018795.1 bacterium | reverse complement strand
TGCATCAAGTAGTACACAATAAGAGACATGAAAGACATTGCAACCATTTTTTCATTGAAATCTGTGGATATATATTGATTGCACAGCTCGAATAATTTCTTGCAAAACTTAGGTTGCGAATAAATAGGTTGACATTTGCCTTATTTTTGGGTATAATAAGAAAAAGTGAAGAACTAAAAACGAAAAGTGAATAGTTTTTCACTTAAGTTTAAGAGGAGGCAATAATACTATGAAAAATATGAAAAACATAAAGTATCAATGGAGACACGCACAAACAAGAATGTCTATGCTGCTATGGTATCAATTCTTTTTTCTGCTAATTTTATGTGCAGCAGCATCCATGTCTGAGGCACAAAATCCTGAACCAGAGGCAACTATTATTTCTGTTGGCAGGATAGATGCTGCCTGGAAAGGGATGATGTCTATCCCAATATGGGCAGAGACAAATGTTTTTTTTACAGGAACTACCCCTGTTGTCCTTCATGAGAATGTCAGGTCATTTAAGTTCAAGATAGATTGGCAGGGCAATAATAAGACGCGGCTGAATGAGGAATCATCTGTGATTGTAAAGGTAGAAGCAGAGGATCCCCCTTATTCCGGCAATTGGAAGCTTATTACTGAAAAAAGGAATGATATTGTCTGTAAAAAAGGCAGCTTATCTCAAGAGATTATCCTGAGTGAGTCTATTACCCAGGATAAACCAGAAATACGGTACAAGATTTCTCTTTCTTCTGTGCTATCAGTAGGACCAAGAAGCGGCTGCAAGGAAACATATATGGTTGTTAAATTGTCTTCTATCGGCTATGATACCTATACTACCATTCCTTTTATCCCTCTGGCTATCCTTCATGACCCGAGCGGAGATCATAGCTGGTCTGGCATAAAGGCTTCGTCTTGTCTTCTTCGTCTACTAACCCTTCAGTTAGGGAATAGACCCATGTCTATCTATGAGCAAAAAGAGATTTTATTCCATGACTCAAAGGGCAGCCTTCGGGCAAAACCATTTTATAATCAGGAAAATTACTTAGAGATTAGCTTTTTCCCCAGTGTTGATATAACCTCAGAGAAGACCTCTGAGGATTCTTGTCTGATTGGTCCAGGGCTTGGTGATGTGTATGTCATTGCCAAAAATTTACCGTTAAAGCTTTCTTTAGTAGAAACATTTTCCTATAAAAATAAGACTTCTAAATTATTCTTCTCTATAGTTTCCCCTGAAGAAGCAGGGTTTGTTCCTGATAAAAAATTTGAGATAATACTTGTCCCTGCAGCCAGCCTTCGTTTTTTTGAAGAGGGACACCCTGTTTTTGGAACATGGCAGCAATACCAGATCACTGATTCCTTCAGGAAACAACTCATTGAGTTTAACTCAGGATGGGATAATGTTATCTCTCCGCATGAAAAAGATTCTTTAATGTACTTGAAGGAGATATGTTTTACTTCTAAGGATAAAGCCCTTGTGTTAGAAGGGCTGCCACTCAGGTGGAATCAAGAGATACTGCGTCCGCTTACAGTAAATTTAGAGATGGATGTTTCACCCTCATTTGTTGAAAAGCTACAGCTCTCTTTACCTAAAGGGGCTGTCCCTTTGAATATTATCATGAATTCCAAACCATACGCCAAAAGCACTATCCCGGAAGATACACTCTTATCCATAGAGGATAATGAACAAGGGGATAAATTTCCGGATTTCTTTTCTTATGATGCCTATCTTGACAGGTATTTTGGTACCCCGCTTTTTATTACTAAGGATGATAAGACAACCCCTGCGGACATAAGATCATTGCATGTGAGAAGCATTTCATCTTCACCAAAAGAATTTTGGACAGGAACATACGAAACGCCGGTTATATCCGGACAAATTACAGCCATTGATGACAAAATACCTCAGAATACTGTTATTTACTTAAAACAAAATGACAGAATAGTAAAAAAAGATACAGCCAGCACAGACGGATTCTATAAGATCTCCGCACCTTCTGATGATAGCAAATATAGCCTTTTTGTGCAGTGTGAAGGGTATGAGGATGTAACTGTTCCTGCCATTGCCTTTTCTCCGGATAAAAGGGATGTGGTGATCAATGTTTCTCTGACTGCAAAGCCTGAACCAAAGATAGAGATAGAGCCAAGGAAAAAGACAATGCCACTGCCAGAGGTGCTTCATCAGATACCAGATAAAGAGATGGTAATAATTGAACAAAAACCTCTGATAGAAGTGCTGCCTCTGCCAAAGGTGCTGCCTCCTCTAATGTTGTTGAAAAATAACGACTTTTCAGAGGAGATAAAGAATTGGAATATCCTTCAGGATGGTCTGGGGACAATGAAGATAATTGTTACTGATGATAATGAAAAGCAGGGTGCAGCTGTAC
>JASEHA010000350.1 GCA_030018795.1 bacterium | reverse complement strand
GAGTGAAGAGTGAAGAGGGGGGGGGAAGTGAAAAGTGAAAAGTGAAAAGTGAAAAGTGAAAAGTGAAAAAGGGGGGGGAAGTGAAAAGTGAAAAGTTGGAGGAGGGAAGACAGGAGGATAGTGAAAAGTGAGGAAGAAAGATTAACCACGAAGGGCACAGAGGAATTCACAGAGGACACAAAGAAAGAAATTAAAAAAACTTTGTGAACTTTGTGCCTGCTTTGTGCTTTCTGTGGTAAAAAGACTCGTAACACTTTACCCATTTTGAAGGAGCACCAGACACCAGAGCACTGGTGCTTGGTGCCCTGAAAGACTCACTGCAACAAGGAGATTGTCATGGAAAATCAAGAAAAGGTCAACATCCTGCTGGTAAATGATGAACCGGCAAGTCTATTGAGCATGCAGAGTGTTTTAGCTGAACTGGGTGAGAATATCGTTTGTGCCAATTCTGGTAAAGAGGCACTTAAGTGTCTTCTGCAGGAGGATTTTGGTGTCATTTTGATGGATGTAAATATGCCTGAATTGACTGGTTTTGAGACAGCAGGATTGATTCGCCAGCGTCCCCGCTTTGCTCATATCCCACTTATCTTTATGAGTGCCACCAACATAACCGAAATGGATCGAAATAAAGGATATTTATTTGGGGCGGTGGATTATATCGTTTTACCAATACTACCGGAGATATTGCAGGCAAAGGTTGCTATCTTTTGTGATTTATTCAGGATGTCCAGTGCCTACAAGCAACAGGTAATAGAACTATCTGTGCTTGATAAAAAATTAGAAGAGCAAGTCAGCGATGGCAAACGATTAAATCAGCAATTAGAGGCAGTCAACAAGGAGTTAGGGGCAGTCAACAAGGAGCTTGAGGCGTTCAGCTACTCGGTTTCTCATGACCTGCGTAATCCCTTATCAAGCATTGTCGCCTCCAGCGAGATAATTCTGGATACTTATGCGGATAAATTAGATGAAACAGGCAGAGAGTTCCTTGAATCTTTGTGTGAAGAGGCATGGCGGATGAATGAACTAATTGAAGCCTTACTAAAATTATCACGACTGGGCCGTCAGGAGATGAAATATGAACCGGTTGATTTAACAGCCATGATTGAGACAATAACCCAAGAACTCTGGCAAACAGAACCGAAACGGCAGGTAAAATTTACCATTAAAAAAGGCATCATTGCCAATGGAGACAAATCGCTTCTGCAGGTAGCCTTGCAGAACCTGCTAAGTAACGCCTGGAAATATTCAAGCAAACAACCACAGATTAAGATAGAATTTGGGACTGTGCTACGGGAGACTGAAGGTAGTGAGGAGAAAGGAAGTCCAGTAGTATATTTTATCCGTGATAACGGTGTTGGATTTGATATGGGACAGGCGGATAAATTATTTCGTGCCTTTAGTCGCCTGCATACAGATGCTGAATTCAAAGGTATTGGTATTGGTTTAACCATTGTCCAGCGGGTTATTCATCGCCATAACGGCCGTATCTGGATAGAGGCAAAACCAAATGAAGGTGCATGCTTTTATTGGACATTGGGAGAGTAGGAAGAGCACCAGGGCACCAGGCACCAGAGCACCAGTTGCCAGATGCCAGAGGATAGGGCAGCAGGTGATAGAGTGCCAGGCACCAGTAAAGAATTTGACTAATACTCTGGTAATCGGTGACTGGTGCCCTGGCACACTGGTACCCTGCCCTGAGGTAATTAACAATGACCGACAAACAACAACTTGAAGAAATTGAGATAAAATTATTACTTGAGGGTGTCTACGAGGTCTGTGGCTATGATTTTCGTAACTATGCCGCAGCATCTCTTAAACGCAGGATACATAAATACCTTCATGATGAAAGGCTTGAAACAATCCCTGATGTGCAAAAGAAGGTGTTGCATGATAAGCTTGCAATGAAACGATTGCTGAACACCCTGACTATCAGCGTTACGGAGATGTTTCGCGACCCGGTTTTCTTTTTAACCTTTCGACAGCAGGTCGTGCCCTGGCTTAAGACCTATCCCTCTATCCGTATCTGGGTGGCTGGGTCGGCTACGGGTGAGGAGGTATATTCATTAGCCATACTCTTGCAAGAGGAAGGGATAGACCAACGGGTTAAAATCTATGCCACGGATATGGACGAGAATGCGATAAAGGTGGCAAAAGAAGGTATTTATCCAATTCACCTGATGAAAAACTATACGACTAATTATCAAAAGGCAGGCGGACTTTCTTCTTTTTCGCAATATTACACGGCTAAGTATGAACACGCTATTTTTAATAAATCCTTGCAGAAACATATCGTCTGGGCACACCACAATTTAGTCACAGACGCCTCGTTCAACGAGTTTAATGTAATTCTATGCCGAAATGTCATGATATATTT
>JASEHA010000034.1 GCA_030018795.1 bacterium | reverse complement strand
GCAACGTCTTTCATGTCTCTTATTGTGTACTACTTGATGCGTTCAATTCGTAATGAAGGAAGTAGAGACGCAAGATTTTGCGTCTCTACTTAACAATACAAAAGCGGTTTAATAAGAAAAAGAGTATAAGGAGCATAAAATGTATTTAACCGAAATTATAAAACATAAGGCTATAGAGGTTGCAGAAAGAAAGAAGAATGTCTCTCTTGAGGTGCTGAAAGCCAGAAACTATAACCTTCCCTTAAGGCGAGGGTTCAAGGAGGCAATCTCTACCCAGGGCAATATCAACCTGATTGCTGAGGTAAAAAAGGCATCCCCCTCAGCCGGGGTAATCAGAGAAGACTTTGATCCTGCAGCCATAGCCATGGAGTATGAAGAAGCTGGGGCAAAGGCTATCTCTGTGCTTACAGATGAAAAATTTTTTCAGGGAAGCATGGATATTCTTAAAACAGTAAGGGAATGTGTTCATATCCCTGTTTTGTGTAAGGACTTTATTATCGATGAATACCAGATTTATGAGGCATCTGCTGCTGGTGCAGATGCTATTTTATTGATTGCTTCCTGCCTTTCTATTGAGCAGATAAATAGGTTTATGGATATTGCCCGGACACTTCAAATGGATTGTCTGGTAGAAACACACTCCATGGATGATGTAGAAAAGGTACTTAAAACCAATGCTCTAATAATTGGAATAAACAATAGAAACCTCAGGACATTTATTGTTGAACCAAAAACAACCTTGATGCTCAAGGTATTATTACCCCATGGGAAAATAGTGGTAAGTGAAAGCGGCATATCATCTTCGGAAATAATATCCATTTACAGAGACAAAGGAATCCATGCTGTTTTGATTGGAGAGGCATTGATTAGAAGTAAAAATATTACGGTAAAAATACAGGAGCTGCTTGGTGGATAATAGTGGGGAACGGTTACGAAAAATTTCCTGTCTGGCAAGGAATAGGGTCAAGCAATGTTTAAGGGTGTAGACATGGCTTTTTGGTTGCTATGCAACACTTTCACTATTAATTATACAGCTTATAAAAATTTTTGTTGACTAAATCATTTCTTTGTGTTATAATATCATTATGTATTTTTGTCTGTTTTAGGAAAAGGGTAGATGGATTCATCAAAACCATTGATTTTAATCATGATGGGCAGCGATAGTGATTATGAGGTAATGAAAGAGACAGGCAGTGTCCTTAAATCGTTTGGGGTTGAGCATGCGATGCTGATTACTTCGGCACACAAAACCCCGGTGGAAACAGTAGAGTATGTCAGAAAATATGAGGATGAAGGGGTAGAGGTATTTATCTGCGGGGCAGGGATGGCAGCTCATTTAGCCGGGGTAACGGCTTCCTATACCTTGATGCCAGTGATTGGTATTCCATTGGATTCTGCATCTTCTACATTGGGCGGGGTAGACGCTTTGCTTTCTACCCTTCAGATGCCAGGTGGAATACCTGTAGCGACTATGGCCATTGGTAAGGCTGGGGCTAAAAATGCAGCTATCTTTGCGGTACAGATCTTAGCCAAAAAATATCCATACCTTCAATCAAGGTTGCAGGAATATAGGGATAGGCTAAGAAATGATCTTGTAAGTAAACAGCAGGGTAAGCTTGAGGCTTAAAGAGATGAATGATTGTATCTTTTGTAAAATTATTAATGGACAGATACCAGCAATATTCCTTTATGAGGATAAGGATATTGTGGCATTTAATGATGTTAATCCTCAAGCTCCGATTCATATACTTATTGTACCTAAAAAACATATTCCCACAGTAATGGATGTTGAAGAAAATTCTGTGGATTTGATTGGAAAAATATATCTTGTAGCTAAAAGACTTGCCTTTGAGCATGGTATTTCTGAGCAAGGATTTCGGATTGTGGTTAATTGTAATCATGATGCAGGACAAGAGGTTTTTCACATTCATTTTCATTTATTAGGTGGGCGCAAGATGACATGGCCACCAGGATGACAGAAGAAATAATCTGGTTTTCATAAAATAATTACTGATTTATATGGGAGGGAATATATAGGAGTTTGATAGAAAGGGGTGATGGAATTGCCTGGAATAGTGGTCCGTGATAGTGAGTCTCTAGATAGTGCCTTAAAAAGGTTTAAGAGGGAATGTCAGGAGTCCGGGATATTGTCTGAAATGAAACGACGAGAGCATTATGAAAAACCAAGTGACAAACGGCGAAGACTTTTGGCACGGAGAAAAAAGAAGCTTTAAGCCAATAGGGCAAGAAGGGATACCCCTTCTTGCCCTATATTTAAAAGGGATGTATAGCCATAAACTGTAGTTATACTCAATAGCGTTATAATTTGTGATTTTCAATTTTTGGTCATTTCAGGCATAGTCGTTTGACCCCGCTCAACGACCGTATTCTCGGGTGCTATCTGCAAAATGGCGAGAAAGGCGAGAAAGGCGAGAAAAAGGGAAATCACAATTTGTGCCAGTATTGAGTATATAAGAGAGAATGATAACTCGATGTTCAAGTTTTTACTGGTGACTGGTGCTCTGGGTAGGTGGAAAACTGATTGCAACGTCTTTCATGTCTCTTATTGTGTACTACTTGATGCATTCAATTCGTAATGGAAGAGGGTAAGACATGATGAAAAAGGCTGATATTTGTTGATTCCGAATTGTTCGAAAGAAGTAGTAGGAGGAAATTGTCGAGCGAAAAGGCGAGAAGGCGAGAAGGCGAGAAAATAGGATTCGATGGAAAATGATGGCAATGCCTCTTAATTTTTTCTTATTGAACCGCGATTTAAGCAGGCAAGACCACAAGCATCTTGCTTGTGGTCTTGCCTGCTCAAGCTGGAAGCTTGAGTTACTACTTGCAATATAAGAGCAAACTCGAACATCGAGTTTTACTATTAAGGAGGATTACAATGAAGGTTTCTGAGGTAATGATCAAGGATATTTATACGGTTATGCCGCAAGATTCTATTAAAAAGGTTGTGGCTATATTGTGTACAAACAGGATTACAGGTGTACCTGTAGTCAACGAAAACTATGAATTATTGGGAATTATCTCGGAAAAGGACATCCTTCAGGCAATGTATCCCAAATATGATGAATTGTATGATGCATCTCTTTCGAATATCGACTTTGAAAAATTAGAAGAGAGATATAAGGATGTAACTACAATGAAAATAGAACACCTTATGGTTAAGAATGTAATTACTGCTACTCCAGATACGCCTATCCTGAAAGTGGTTTCTCTCATGATCTCAAAAAATATCCGCCGTATACCAATAGTTGATGGTAAAAGGTTAGTAGGTATTATCAGCCAGGGAGCAATCCATCAGGCTATTTTTAGACGAGAGCTGGGGGGTTAGTGGTAGGCTATTTCACTAAAACTTGCTAAAATTGCATTCAATACCTGTTGAGGTGTGATCAACTCCATACAATTGGGATGGATATTGCAATCCTTTTTATAGCAGCACAGACATTTTAATTCATTGTTCTCAAGCTGGAGGTTTGAGCTGCTACTACCAGCATAAATCTTTTCCCCGCGTCCATAAAGATCAATCTCTGTATGAGATGTTGGTCCAAACAAGGCTACGACTTTTTTCCCCAAGCTTATGGCAATATGCATGGCAAGCGTATCACCTGTAACTACAACATCGCAAAGATTGATTAATCCACCAAACTCTCTGATAGTATTATCGCATCTTGTATCAATTACTATATCTCTATATCTTTTAGCAAGATACTTATTGCGTTCAACCTCTTCCGGACCGCCGAGAAGGAGTATCTTCAATTCCTGATAGTTAGCTCCTGCCTGTTCTTTCCCCTCTTCCTGCTCATGCCTTATATTTTCTGCCTTTATGAGCTTAATCAATTTGCAAAATCCCTCTATTGTCCAGCTCTTTTGCTTCCACCTCGTTCCTGCTCCGGTGTTTAATCCAATAATTGTTTTCCCTGTTAGCTGATGCACAATTTTGAATCCATTTTCAAATAGCCTCTCTTTCTGGCTCAGCCTGAAAATAATCTCATGTTTAGAAGAATTCAAGCCACAGATATCCAATATTATTGACTGATAGCTTTGAGTATTTGCCTTTTTTACATCATCAAACAACCCCATTTCAAACCATTTTTGAGCCTCTTCATTAAATGGATAGACAAAGCCTCTTTCATCATATCCAAAACCAATTTTTTTATCCCCCTTAGCCAGCATAGCCAATTGAGCACTAAGAGGGGCAGCATCTACGTTTATTACCAGATCATATTTTTCTAATTGTATTTGCACAAAGGATTCTGGAGAACAATTAAGGACAGTATCCACAAGCTCATTATTTTCAAACAATTCAACCGCATTCTTTTTGGTAAGCCAGGTAATGTGTGAATTCTGATATTTTCCCTTTAGCCCCTGAAGGAGACAGGTTGTCCGAAGCACATCCCCAACAGCATCCAGCTTAATAATCAAAATTTTGAAGACAATTTTTTCATAATATTGACAGGCAGCACAATGTATCCCTTGTCGTTTATGGAATGTACAGGGCATATTGCCCTTAAAATAGTGGCAGTCTTGATGTATTTTCATAGATAATCCCATTCGCAATTAATTATAGAGACGCAACATATTGCGTCTCTATGTTTTCATTTTTCTTCTGATAATATCCTGGAGAAATAAAAGTGTCTGAAGAGTATCCTCCAGACAGTGGTAAAGAATATCTTTACATCCATCCAGCATGAATACTTATCAATATATTCAAGATCTAATGGCACCTTATCCTCAGGTGTAATCTCTGGACAATCATCAGAGAATCCATATTTAAGCTCAACCAGTCCAAAGAGTCCTGGCTTAACACTTAACCATTTTCCCTGAAAACACTCATTTTTGCTTACAAAATATGGTCTTTCGGGTCTTGGTCCAACAATGCTCATATCCCCTTTTAAGACATTAATGAATTGAGGGATTTCATCCAGACCTGTCCTTCGGATAATTCTACCTATAAAAGTAATCCGCACATCATTTCTGGTTGTTTCTTGCGGAACAGAATGTAGCTCTGCCTCTTGCCTCATTGATCTAAACTTGTAAAGGGTGAAAAACTCCCCCTCTTTTCCCACTCTTACCTGTTGGTAGATAACTGGACCACAAGAGGTTAGTCTGACCAGTAGCCAGATAATGACAAAAAATGGAAAAAAAGCAATCAAGCCTGATATTGCTCCAATGATATCTGATATTCTTTTACCCTTTCTTCGATAAAAGGTTTCTTTCTTATCCACCTTTTTTCTCCTCTTACAGGAAGATAGTTAGGCTGAAGATTGTAGGAAGGGAGTATGCCTAACCTAATAGTCTTCAGTGTCTTTTAGCCTATTGGACTTTCTGTCTTAGTATTTGCAAACTATCATCACCATAATTCAAAATAAGGTCAATAGCTGACATGTTAGGGATAAAAGGCTCAAATACCTGTTTATATTCTGGATGGGAAAATTCCTGATAAATTACCTTTATCCCATGATTAGAAAACAAATCCTCATCAAGATATTCTTTTCCAAATGCACCTGAAAGATAGGTATTTGCTCCTAATGCTTGACAAATATTGAATAACAACTCTGTCCCATTCCCTTCAGCCTTAATCTCTGCCACCTCACATATCCTTGTTTTAAGCTCAAACGCATCAACAAGATAATAAATAATGGTTTTATTTAGTTCAGTCAAACTGTCCCATTCTTTTGAGTATAATCGATAAAAAAAATCCGCATGTTCAGAAAAGAATGGTGCTTTTTTGTAGTTTTGTTCAATAGTTTTCCATTGCTTCTCTGCCCATTTTTTTTCACTAATATTATTAATCTTTACCTCGTCTATTCTTTGCTCTGACTTCCCCTTGCTTAATACAGGTACAGTCAGCCATGTCCATCCTTGAGAGGTGCGAATCTTATTCCTGTTAGTAAAATAATTTTTGCTAAACTGAACATTATCCAGCAAAACAAAGACATCACACAGGCAAATTTTATCAAAAAAACCAAGCCAGGGCAGATAATCTGGCTGATGGATGCTTACAATCATTAGTATTCCTCCATAAAAAAATTAACGAAAAAATAATCGCTTGGTTGTTAACTTTTCAACATTCTGGCATGGTTCAAAACAAAGACACGAAGACTTTAGGAGCAGAAACACTGGATGAAGGGTATGCAAGAAACATTAATAATGTAAGCACCTTTAGGTGCGTGTTTTTATACCGGTTATTACTATAGTCCACTATGTTTTAACCATAAATACCACAATAAAGGTCAGCAATCCAATAAACAATATACCTAAAGCTATAAGAAAGAGTTGACGTGTCTGTTTTTTCTTTTGCTTGGCTACATCATCTACAGTGACTATCTTTGAGGTAGAACCAAGAAGCGGCTGCCCAAGAAATCCTTCGATGTCTTCGGTGCTTCTAAAGGAATGATCTGTATATTCACCAAGGAATACAGAACCACATCCCAAGATAATGCCAACAATAAATCCCATCAAGGAAATCAATTGTTTATTAGGTTTAATTGGTTGAGTAGGTTCTCTGGCCGGATCAACCACTCTAAATCTTGTGCCACGTTCAGCTGTTTCCAATCGATGAGAGATGTTGGCTGCCTCGAGTTTTTCTAAAAGCATGGCATATATCTTCTCATTTACGGCTGAATTTCTGGTTAACTTTGCCAATTCCTGTTCCTGTTCAGGGACACTCTTTGCCTCATATTCTGACTCACTGGACAATCTCATCAATTCCCTTTCCCTTGCCTCCATTGATTCAATTGCCATCTCTGCTTCCTGTAGTTTTTGCTCCAATTCTTGATACACAGGATTTATCTCTGCTGTCTCTGTGCTAACCACCTTTTTATTTTCCTGTTCAAGCTGTAACTCTAACTGACCTATCTTCCTCTTCAAAGAAACTATCCATGGATGAGTATCAGTATATTTTTTAGCATAAAGTTCCTGCAGTTGATTCTGCAGTTCAGATAATTTTGTCTGAAAATTTAATGCAGACTGATTTGTTCCCTTTACTTCTGAAACAACAAGCCTCTGCTCAGAGGATAGCTGATTTTTAATCTTATCCCGTATCTTATATCCTTCCTGAATATCCATTCTTAATTCTGTCAATCTATTGCGAAATCCTAATGCCCGACCAAGGTTTGAGGTATCTCCAGGCATCTGGAACAGATTAGCTTCCTTAAACTCCTTTAGAGCTGACTCTGATTCTTCTAATTTTTGCTGATATATTCCCAGTTGTTTTCTTATGAAATCAATCGCTGAATTTGCCTCCTCTGCCTGAGAGAATAAGCTTTCCTGAACAAATGTTCTGGTTACATAATTAACAACCTCTTGAGTAGTTTTCTTGTTACTATCCTCAAAGGCAATAAAGATAAGATCCCCTTTCAAGGTAATTTGAATCCTTTTTCTCAAAGATTTAATAAGATTTTCTGAGCCAGTCTTTCCCTTTGACCCTTTACTTAAGTTCAGTTGATTAATCATCTCCTCTAACTTTGTCCAACTAAGCATTTGCTCCCTTAAGGTATCAAGCTGAATCATAGACTCAGGATTAACAGCCATTCCCTGCACCAATGGTGTTATTATCTGTTTTTGTTCAACCAGGATTATGGATCTTGATTGATATATTTTAGGCAGGAAAAAACTACCCAGGACAGTTGTTGTAAAAACAGCTGTAAAAGGAAGGATGAATAGCCACTTTCGCTTAAATACTATCTGAACATAATCCCAAATATTAAAGGTTGGTAAACCCTCATATTGCATAAGTTCCGCCTTTGAAAAAAATCGACTTAAATATTAAGGCATTCACGTAAGAGACAGCATAATCTTTCATACCTGAATGCTTGTTAAAATAATACCATAATTTCTTCGACTTGTCAATAAAAAATACACTGCAATTCGTAATGCGTCAATTATCAGGGGGAAAAGGATTATATTTAGCGGGATTCAGGGTTCGGATTTCGGGGTTTGGGAAAAGAGGATAACACCTTTGGCAAATGAAATTTAGGTTCAAGGGGAATTCCCGAATCCTGAATCCCCTATTTCACTGATGCATTACCTGCAATTGTAGTGGAGCAAGCAAGAAAAATCGCAATTTATGTCAGTGATGAGTATAAATTTATTGACAATTACGATTTATTCTGGTATAATATATTTTATATTTTGAGTGGGTCGTTAGCTCATCGGGTAGAGCACCGGCCTTTTAAGCCGGGTGTGGCTGGTTCGAGACCAGCACGACCCACCAAATTTTCACTTAAAGATTGATGAAGCCATTATTGCCGCTGGTAATCTTTCAAGGAAGTATGGCTTATTCTTCCTTAACAAAGTGTGTTCGAGGCTTATTCCCCCTTAATAAAGGGGGTCAGGGGGTTGTTCTTTTCCCTTGATTTCCACCATGCCAGCAATCCAATAAATTGTCCCAGAATACATCCGGCAATATCACACAATAAATCCTTGAAATCACATTCCCGTCCAGGGGTAAACAACTGATGAATCTCATCGCTTAACCCATACAGACTTCCAGTCAAAATAGCTGCTAACTTCAACCCATTAAAGGCATTATTTAACAACCAGCCAAGCCCGGTATATTCAACTAAATGAGCTATTTTATCGAAAAAAGGGAAAAGACAGGAAGGGATGTCATCGCTGGGGATTGAGGAAAACCCAAATATTGCTCCCATATATATAATGCTGAATAACCACCATCTTGAAATCTGCATCTTACCACACATCACTGAAGCCTTTCTCGAATCCTTCCCAATTCATCTTCAGCATCATTTATCAATTCCTCAAGGATCTCTTTTAATGGCTGTATCCTATTAACCAATCCCACGCTTTGTCCAGCCATTAGAGAGCCTCTTTCAACATTTCCTTCTACAGCAGCAGCCTTTAATGCTCCCATCCAGAACTCTTCCACCTTGAATTGTGCCTCTTTTTGAGATATTTCATTAAGACGAATCTTTTGAAGAAGATCTACCTGAAGATTTGCAAACTCATCCATCCCTTTATTCTTAAGAGCACGGACAGCGACGACATGCAATTCAGAGCCAATTTGAGGGGTAGAGATAGCATCCCGTGCACGAGCCTTCACAAATGCCTCCTTAAACTTAGGATGGGATTTGCATTCCTGGCTCAAGACAAATTTTGTACCCATCTGGACCCCAGAGGCACCCATTAACAATAAATGAGCCATCATCCTTCCGGTAGCAATCCCGCCCGCGACAAATATAGGCACAGAATCTATCTTAAATAACACCTGTTGAAGCAATATCATTAAGGAAACATGCCCAATATGACCACCAGCCTCACTCCCTTCTAAGATAAGGGCATCAGCTCCATTATTGATCATTCTGCTGGCAATAGAATCATTGGAAGCGAAACAGATTACCTTTGCTCCAGTTTCCTTAACTGCTTTAATCTCATAAGCATGTGGAAAACTGCCGGCAAAGATTACAAAGGAAGGCTTTTTGGCTTTAATTACCTCTAAATGCTGCTCGTATTTTGGAGCAATGGTAATAATATTTACTCCAAAGGGCTTATCCGTTAATTTACGGGTATTATCAATCTCCTCTGCCAGTAAATCAGCATCCATATTCCCACCGGCCAAACATCCAAAGGCACCCATGTTTGAAACAGCAGCCACTAAACTACTTTCACTGACCCAGGTCATTGCCCCGCATAAAATAGGATATTTAACCCCTAAGAATTCTTGCCCGCTTTTCCAGAATTTTTCTAACACTTACTCAACCCTTCTCTTTGCTTCTCTTATCTTTTGCTTGATTGGTCTTGGGGTAACGGGTGCATAGACCTGACTCATAACATAATTGGGGTCCAATTCCTTGACAAGATTCCATTCAGTAACAGATTCCTTAAACTGAGCCTTTTTATAATAGGCATCACCTAAGTTATCATGAAAGAATGCAACCACTGGTTCAAGATCAATGGCTGTCTTATAGGCAGTTATTGATTCATCCAGCCTTCCAAGATAAAAGTATGCCAGTCCAAGGTTATTATAGGCATTAGATGCCTTTGCTTCCATCTTAATAACCTTTTTGTACTTAACAATACTTCTTTCCAAAAGGTCAAGGGAATCCTCTTTCCGATTGGCTGTTGTGCAATAAAAGGCACGATTCAGGATGGTGTTGCCATACATAAAATAGACATATGGTGTTGCCAGCCCAAACTCAATAGCTTTTTGATAATCATCTACAGATCTCCAGTAATAATCATTTGGGTCGCGATAATCACCACTGGCAAAATATGCATTCCCCCGCCAATAGTAATAATAAGGATTATTTGATTCAAGTTTGATGGCATTACCAAACTCAGAGATAGCTAAAAAAATTTCATCCTTTTCCAGATAAGCCTGTCCAAGATAAAATGGGATATTTGGCTCATCAGGGTTCATATCCTTTGCCTTCAAAAGATTGCTGACTGCATTATCAACCCTTTTATTCTTAATATAGACCTGACCTACTTTATGATATCCCTCAAAATCATCGGGTTTAAGCTTAATCACCTTCAGGAATGCCTTTTCTGCATCACTCCATAACCCCTGGCTATAAAGGCATTCTCCGAGTTTAAGATGTGCCTCAGTCAGATCAGGCTCAATCTCTACAGCAAACTTTAGTTCATCAATAGCCTTTGGCATGATACCCTTTTTCTGAAATGCCTTACCAAGAAAAAGATGATAATTTGATCTTGTTGGATTCAATTCTATTGCTTTACTAAACTTAAGGATAGCATTATCCAGATCATTCTTGAAATACGACTGGTACCCCTCATTAAAATACGTATCTGCTTTTTTCCCAATACCTTCTTCCTCTGCAAGACAAACCATTGGCAACAACATACAGAGCACTATTATTAATGATTTCAAATACCTTTTTCGCATAAACAGATCCCCTCCTTAACAGAACTTTATAGTTCAGGGATTTTGTACAATCTCCCCCAATTTTTTCATTTATACAATCTGTATTAGTATAAAACATTGAGATGAGATTGTCAAGTTTTTTTTCTAACTAACATAAAAAAATACGTGATTTTAGTCTTGTATCCCTGTTTTAAGCGGAAAAGGGTAAGCAATCTGCCTCCAGGGCAATTAAAAAAAACTCTGTGACAGTTAGGAAGGGCACCAGAGCACCGTGAGAAACTGATATTTGATGAAAAAAGGATTGCGACCGACTGGTGCTCTGGTGCCCTTCCTACCCGTCGCAATCAGTTTCCCATCGAATCCCATTTTTTCTCCTCCTTGCTTGGTCACCAGAAAAAACTTGAACATCGAGTAACACAAAAAATTGAGATTCTTCACTTCGTTCAGAATGACACTATTCAACATTTACCCCACGAATCCACATTGAACCATCTTTGGTTATGTGACAGATTAAGGTTGACACGACAGTAGGGTGGGCATTGCCTACCAAAAAGGTGTAGATGGCGGAAATAAATTGGTGGGCATTACCCACCCTACCATTAAGATTAAATGTCACAAGGTAGTAGTTTCACTTATTCTGGCTTCTGGCTTCTGGTTTATGGGGGGTGTGAACGGTTACACTCATAGTTACTCTTAATTAACATATCCTCGGCAATTGCTCACCAGTTATCATATCAACCACCCTCATGCCACCTATACGTGTGATCAGACAGACCAGACCCTCTGGCTTTTCGACAACCTCACCGATAATTGCGGCATTTATCCCGAGTGGGTGTTTCCTCATGCAGGCAAGAACCCTGTCCTTTGCCTCATTTTTAACGATTGCCACCAATTTACCCTCATTGGCAATATAAAGTGGATCAAACCCAAGCAATTCACAGACACCCCTGACATTATCTTGAATAGAAATCCTGTCTTCATATATTCTTATCGAAAGACCACTCCTGTCTGCAAGCTCGTTTAAGGTTGTGGCCAATCCACCACGGGTCGGGTCTCGTAGGGCATGGATATCATTCCCAGCCTCATCCAGCATAGAGGCAACGAGATGATTCAAAGGGGCTACATCTGAGATAAGGCTTGAGCTAAATCCAAGCCCTTCCCGCTGGCTCAGAATAGCTATCCCATGCTCACCAATAGTGCCGTTGATGATAATACTATCACCCGAACATATCCTTTGTGGAGAGATGTCAATCCCATCAGGGATTAATCCAATCCCTGATGTAGTAATAAATATCTTATCAGCCATCCCCTTGCCTACAACCTTTGTATCACCGCAGACTATTTTAACCCCTGCCTCATCGGCAGCCTGTTTCATGGATCTTGAAATAGCCTTTAAGTCATCTATCTGTAAGCCTTCTTCGATAATAAACGATGCTGAAAGATATAACGGCTTTGCCCCCATCATGGAAAGGTCATTCACTGTGCCGCACACAGAAAGCCTGCCTATATCCCCGCCAGAAAAGAATATGGGTGAAACCACATAGGCATCTGTGGTAAAGGATAGCCTGCTGTCAACTGTCTTAAAGATAGCACTGTCATTCAGCTCATCCAGTATCTCATTGCCAAAATCCTTCAAGAATACATCCTGAATCAAATCCTGACTGAGCCTTCCACCAGAGCCATGACTGAGCAAAATCTTATCAAATTTCATTGGTTTTTATCCTATCCAAGGCTATGAAAATCCGTACTCTATCCTTCTCTCTGTCTTTCTGTCTTTCTGTTCTCTGTGGTAATTACATCCTGAATCTTTCCCCAAGGTAAACCTTTTTTGCTACAGGGTTATTCACCAGGTCATCCGATGCCCCGGACAAGAGCACCTCACCATTATAGATAATATAAGAACGATCTGTTGTCTGGAGTGTTTCGCGGACATTGTGGTCTGTAATCAATACGCCCATACCCTTACTTTTAAGCCTGCCAATTATATGTTGTATCTCTGAAATCGCAATCGGATCAATCCCAACAAACGGCTCATCTAACAATAAGAACTTAGGCTGTGTTACAAGTAATCGGGCAATCTCACACCTCCGCCTTTCTCCGCCAGAGAGGGTATCGCCCCTTTGTTTGGTGATATGTTCAATATTGAACTCCTGTAACAAAGCCTCACACCTTTCTCTTTGCTGTTTTCGAGAAAGAGGTGTTGTCTCCAGAATAGCCATCAGGTTTTGTTCAACTGTAAGCCCTCGAAATATGGATGCCTCTTGCGGCAGATAGCCAATACCTGTTTGTGCCCGTTTGTACATAGGAAATGCAGTGATATTTTGCTTATCAATCCATATATGCCCTGAATCTGGCGAGATCATCCCCACGGTCATGTAGAATATGGTTGTCTTGCCAGCACCATTTGGCCCAAGCAAACCTACAACCTCACCCTCATTTACCTCTATGTCAACACCTTTGACCACACATCTTCGTCCATAGTGTTTGATTAAGCCTTCTGTTTTTAATAAAGCCATGGTATCTATCCTGGTTAAGCTGTTGCTGTTCAGCCAGCCTACTGTCGTCAGGCTGTGTAAAAAGTCAAAATTCATGAGCAAGCACCACAATATATTGAT
>JASEHA010000349.1 GCA_030018795.1 bacterium | reverse complement strand
CCAGTATTTGAGTACTTGCCGATTCCAGGTTTAATTCAATAATTATACTCATTACTGGCATAAATTGCGATTTTTCAGAACGAACTCTATCATCGCAGAGCACCAGTCACCAGGGCACCAGTCACCAGGTTGCCAGAGTGGCTCTCTCTGCCCATACTATACGACAATTGATGGTTGACACAACACTGCCTATACATCCAGATTTTTAACATATCTGGCATTTTGCTGAATAAACTCTCTTCTTGGTTCAACCTTATCGCCCATAAGCATACTAAAGGTACTTTCTGCTTCCACTATATCCTCAAGGACAACACGAAGGATTGTTCGTGTTGCTGGATCCATGGTTGTTTTCCATAGCTGTTCAGGGTTCATCTCACCCAATCCTTTGTATCGCTGCACATGGGTACCGCTTCGTCTACCAAATTCATTTAATTTTGCATCCCTTTCCTCGTCTGAGTAAACATAATGCTCCTCTTTACCTTTTTTAACACAATACAAAGGCGGCTGAGCAATATATACATGTCCTGATTCAACCAATGACAGCATATATCGGAAAAAGAAGGTAAGCAGCAGTGTGCGGATATGAGAGCCATCTACATCAGCATCTGTCATGATAATTATTCTGTCATACCTTATCTTCTTAACATCAAAGTCATCCTGTCCCACACCAGCTCCAATAGCGGTAATAAGTGCGGTTATCTCTTCATTAGCTAATGCCTTATCCAATCTTGCCTTTTCCACATTCAGTATCTTTCCCTTAAGCGGCAGGATAGCCTGAAACCTCCTATCCCGCCCCTGTTTGGCTGAGCCGCCGGCTGAATCACCCTCAACAAGGTATATCTCGCACAATTTGGGGTCTTTTTCTGAACAATCAGCCAATTTGCCTGGCAAAGAATTTGAGTCAAGAACCTCTTTCCTTCGAGTTAATTCGCGTGCTTTTCTGGCTGCATCCCTTGCCCTTGCAGCCAGGGCAGCCTTTTCGATTATCTTTTTTGCTGTTTGTGGATTTTCCTCAAGGAATTGCTCGAGTCCGTCGCCAACAATAGATTCAATAATCCCTTTTACCTCACTATTTCCCAGTTTTGCCTTTGTCTGCCCCTCAAACTGTGGCTCTCGAATCTTCACACTGATGATGGCTGTAAGCCCTTCTCTGACATCCTCTCCTGAAAGGGCAGCAGAAATATCCTTGGTCAGATTATTCTTTTTGGCATACTCATTTATGGTTCTGGTCAGGCCAGACTTAAATCCAATAAGATGTGTCCCGCCCTCGCGGGTGTTGATGGTATTTGCATAGCTGAAGATAGTTTCCTGATACCCATCATTGTATTGAAGAGCCACCTCTGCATCAACATCATTCTTTGAGCCCAAAAGATGGATAGGGTGTTCATGGATGGTTACCTTGTTTTTGTTCAGGTATTCTACAAAAGAGGATATGCCGCCCTCATACTGAAAGGAATGATTTTTCTCATGTATTTCATCGGTAATGTCAATCTTTATACCCCTATTCAAAAAAGCCTGTTCCCTGAGCCGCTGGGACAGGGTATCAAAGGAAAATTCTACGGTTTCAAATATCTCCTTATCAGGCTTAAAGTGAACGGTTGTGCCTGTAGACTTTGATTGACCAATAATCTTTAACTCAGATACTGCATGTCCCTGTTCATACCTTTGATGATAAATATTTCCGTTTCTGCTTATCTCCACCTCAAGCCATTCTGAGAGTGCATTGACGACAGAGATACCTACCCCATGCAACCCTCCAGAAACCTTATAGGAATCACGATCAAACTTTCCGCCAGCATGCAGAATGGTTAAGACTATTTCCACGGCTGGCTTGTTATGAATAGGATGCATATCTACAGGTATACCACGACCATCATCGATAACTGTTACACTGCCGTCAGGACGCAAAAATGCCTGTATTCCCTTGCAAAATCCAGCCAATGCCTCATCAATACTATTATCAACAACCTCGTAAACCAAGTGATGCAGCCCATAAACCCCAACATCACCAATATACATACTTGGCCGCTTTCTAACCGCTTCCAGTCCCTCTAATACCTGAATCTGTTCTGCCTTATATTCTGTTGACACGCGTTTTTTCCTCCCATAAGTCTCTTATTACCACAAAGACACAAAGAACAACCTCAAAGTTCATAAAGTTTTTCAACCCTTTCATCCTCTGTGACCTTTGTGGTTAATCTTCTCTTCCTCGCCACCCCGTATTCTTGATTAATTAACCACTCGTTAAACTAATATTTTAACATGAAACAGCCCTGTTGTCAATGAAAAAAAGATTGACTGCGTAATCGCTCAGCAAGCGGGGAAAAGATTAGGTTCTTTAACGAATCGTGTGGGTAAAGGTAATGGGTCAGAAACAGAAAAGAGTTA
>JASEHA010000348.1 GCA_030018795.1 bacterium | reverse complement strand
ATTTATCTGCATCATAGGCATAGCTGCTGGTTCCAGCATAACTTGCCGTTCCAACAACAAGCTCCATTGGCTGTTTGCCGTCTAATTTATCTGCATCATAGGCATAGCTGCTGGTTCCAGCATAACTTGCCGTTCCAACCTCAAGCTCCATTGGCTGCTTGCCATCTAATTTATCCGCATCATAGGCATAACCAGCAGTCCCGGCATAACTTGCCGTTCCAACCTCAAGCTCCATTGGCTCATAACCATCCAGCTTATCTGCATCCAGGGCATAACTGGCAATACCCTCATCCTTTGGCTGTTTAATCTGATTTTGCAGCTTGGGGCTGAGTTTGGCATTCATGGAGCAAAAATTCACATAAATCGGTGACCCATCTATCTGAGCATCAACACTGGATACCCCGCCTGTTGACCTGAGATGGCAATGGTATATCCTTAAAATAGCATCAGCATCTGACTCGTTGATATAAACCGCACTCTTGCTCACACCATCTGTCTCTATCTGACTGTTTGCAATATCAGCATCAGCCTTGTAACAACAAACCCCATGATTCTCAATCCCTTTTATCTTGCAATTAGTTATTATTGGTGATGACCTATACAGATAGGCACCATATCTCTGTCCTTCAATAATACAATCCCGAATTTGTGTCCTGCCAATAGTCTCACAATTAAGTCCGTGCTGAATATCCCCTTTTATCAGGCAGCCAATAACCACTGGCTCACAAGAGCCTGATAGGGTCAGTCCATGTTGATAGCCTTCAAGCACACAATCCTGTATCAATGGTTTTGCTGCTCCCTCACAAAGAACAGCTGACTCATGGCTTTTTATCAGGCAGTTGGTAATAATCGGTGATCCTGAGGTTAAATAAACACCCATATTCCCTGGACCTGTTGCCTCAATGGTAAACCCACTGATGCTTGCCGAGCCAATATCCGTATCTGCTTTAACTGTATGACTTAAGCCACAAAGAATCCTGCATGAATCTCTACCAGAGCCTTTTATGTCCACAAAAGGCTTAAGGGTTATAGATTCCTCATAGGTACCAGGCATAACCAATACCAGATACCGGTTAAATAAAGATGGCTCTATACTGGCCATAGCCTCTGAAATAGTGCCATAATCACCACCTGTCTTAGATACAATCAGCACATGGTCATAATGCACCTTTGCCAGGTCAGATGCATGTTTCCCATCAACCATATCTGCATTAAGAGCATATGTGGCTGTGCCAGCGGTTATTGCCTGGGTTACACCTATCAGCTTTCCTTCCATATCAAAGCAGTTGTTTATCTGATATCTTATTGAATTACCTGGATTATAGATGCTGCCAATTATTTGAGAGTAGTTGATCTTTGGAGAGGCAAGGGAATTATTAATCCAGACAGCCTTATCACCCTTTACCTGCGAATTATTAACCATAGGTGAGGCTGAATCATCGCATTTTATCCCGCTATTTTTTGCCAATAATTCACAATTCGTTATCCATGGTGCAGAATTATCGTTACACAATGCAGCTGCAACCGTATGGTCTGCCAGAGCAATAAGGCGGCAATCATTTATCATTGGGCATGAATTCCCTGAACACACCAAGCCATACAATTTACCTGCATCAATGGTAAACCTCTCAATAGAGACGCTTTCTACCCCATCTGGCACGGTTAATGGTGTGCCAGAAGACGAAATTATCTTACATGAGTTTCGTCCTGAGCCTCTTAGTTCTACAAAGGATTTGAGTTGAACAGCCTCTTCATAGACACCTGGCATGACCATGACAAGATATGGGTTATCTGCCGATGGACTGATTGCTGCCAGAGCACTGGAGATACTGGTATAATCCCCACCAGATTTTGCCACAGTAACTGCCTGCTGATAGTGTGCCCCCATCAAGTCTGTAGCATGTTTACCATCCACAGTATCAGCATTTATGCTATAAAAGGCATAAGCCGCAGCACCAAACGGCAATCTTGGACGAAGCACCTGGTCAACAATCTTTGTCTCAATCCAATAGCTGGTATCAAAGGGAAGGTTTAAGGGTGTTTGCTTACCCAGCAGCACACTAAAAAGCCCCTCCTGACTGCATCGAATGGGCTGAGACTCATCCCAGAGCATACTGCCACCAATATCTGCATTCCAGATGCTGAAGACAGCTGTAACCGTACCATCAATAATCGAACCAGTATTGGTTACCACCCTTCCCTGATAATGAATGGTCTTTGGTATCTCTGCATTTCCTGTGCTTCCTGTGCTGGCAAGAAGTACAATAATTAGCAAGATATAATAAATTATTCGCATGCTACTTCTCCGTGTGGAATGCGAAAAGGCGAAAAAAATGCTCATCCTGCTTGTCCCCTGCAATTTTAATTGTCATGAGGTAATAGTTGTTTC
>JASEHA010000347.1 GCA_030018795.1 bacterium | reverse complement strand
GATTCCTATGAGCCAGAAAAAACTTGAACATCGAGTGTTAATGTGATTGCGACGACTGGTGCACTGGTGACTGGTACCTGGTGCACTGATGCCTGTGAACGCAGGAGGCAGTATATCGAATGCGAGTCAATAAAATTATTGCTTTATCTATTAGCTTGCTATTATCAGCTGTCGTTTTGGGAGTATTTATCCATTATCATCGCATACCAATAAATCAATCCTTGTTTTACATACAAGAGATTTTCAAGTATTGGTCGTGGGGATTTATCTCAAGCAATATTCAGTCCTTTTTCCTCCTCATTGTCCTGCTGCTAATCTCTGCTGGGATAGGCTGCAAGTTACTGAAATTATCTGGAATAAACCCTGACAATCTTAACCTTGAATTTGTCCTTTCAACAGGGCTTGGGCTTGGCTTCTTCTCCCTGACAACATTAGGCTTAGGCTTCTTGCATCTGTTTTCCCCTTTTGTTTTTTATCCATTACTATTGTGCTTATTCCTCTGCTCGTATGCAGAGATAAAATATTTCTCGTTTTCCTTATTTATGGCTATAAAAAAAACAAGATTGACCCCATTGGCTATCATCTGCTATGGATGTCTGTCTGCAATCCTTTTCTTTGGTATAATATTAGCTATTGGCGGCCCTCCGATACTATTTGACAGCCTGGTTTACCATTTAGCCACCCCTGATATTTACATCAAAAATCATGGAATCATTCATATCCCACACCTCGTCTTTGCAAACTATCCATTAAATACAGAAATGTTGTTTACCTTATCGATGATTTTAGGGGGGGAGACGCTTGCTCAATTGATTCATCCCTTATTTGGCATTCTGGCTGGATTGAGTATCTATGCCATGACCAGAGAGTATGTTGGTGAAAGATGTGGATTGTATGCGATATTGATATTCTTCAGTATGCCCTCGGTTATCTTTACCATGACCTTTACCTTTAATGACCTTAGCCTGACCTATTACATCATCATGGCTGTTTATGCCATGATTCATTGGCAAAATACTCGATGGTTAGAAGCTGCCGGCAGCACAAGCAAAATGCTTGTGCCACCGGTTAAGAGACAGGATATTCGCTGGTTAGCCCTGTCAGGGGTCTTTACTGGACTGGCTATGGGCACAAAATACTCTGGAATAATCTCTTTTGGTATCCTTTCAGCAATTATCATCATAACTACTCGAAGATTATCGTTAAAGGAATTATCTATCTTCTCTCTGGCAGCATTATTACCTGTTTTACCATGGCTGATTAAAAACATTATCCTTACAGGAAATCCAGTGTATCCATTTCTTTATGGGATATTTGGGGGTGTGAATTGGGGTGAATTTGATGTGCAAAGGTTTACCCAGGAGATGAGTCATTATGGGCCATCTCATGCAGGAGTATGGAGATACCTGTCATTACCCCTATTTATTACCTGTGATTGGTCTACTGGTGATATCCCTGTTGGGCCAATAATCCTTCTCTATCTTCCATTCCTGTTTTTTATTAAAAATATTGATAAAACCATCAAATATTTGCTCATCTTCTGCTCTTTTTATCTTCTCTTTTGGACAAATACCTCCATGGTCATACGATTTTTGTTCCCCTGTGTGGCTTTATTATGTCCAATTATAGGCTATATTATTAAAGAAGCAGTCAGATTACAAGTCCCAAACCTCGCCCTTGAGCTGCCAATATTTATTGCCCTTATCCTGAATGTTTTTACACTTTATACAGCCATTGGAGAACATGCAGATTTTTATTTAGAGAATAAAACAAGGGAAGAAAAATTATTATCAGCCATGCCTGTTAAGGCTTATTATCAGGCAATCAGATTTATCAATGAAAGCCTGCCGCAAGGGAGTAAGGTTTTATTTATTGGTGAGCCAAGGAGATATTATTGCGAAAAAGAGGTTTTAACCTCAAGTGAACTTGATACAGAGGTCATTTCCAGATTGGTTAAGGAATCAAAAGACATAGACCAGTTGAACCAGAGGCTTAAAAAGCTGAAAATAACGCATATTCTTTATAACCAGCATGGTCTTGATTGGCTGAATAAGCAGTTTGATTGCCTGCACTGGGATAATAAAGCCCAAAAGTCTCGTTTTGAGTCATTTATAAACTCATTACCCGCTGTTTATGCGAGGGATGGCATTTATTTATTCCAGATTACGAAATAGGTATACGACTTAGGGCATCAGGCATCAGGCATCAGGCATCAGGCATCAGGTTGCCAGAGAGGCTCTCTCCTGCCCCTACTATACGACAATTCAACGCTATGCAACCCTCTCGATTTGTGGATGTAACACTCGATGTTCAAGCTTTTAACCTACGATAGTCAAAAATAGCTGGGTGAAACGAAGTTTCACTCAATCCTCCACATTACGAATTGAATGCATCAAGTAGT
>JASEHA010000346.1 GCA_030018795.1 bacterium | reverse complement strand
TCGCATAGAGATGATATAATTGTAGGATGGGTGCTAACCCATCTATCTCATCTATCCGACAATTGAGAGTTGACGCGACAGTAGTAACTTAAGGCTTTCAGCTTGAGCATTATAAGATAAGCTACAAGCAGGATGCTTGTGTTACTTTGAGCATTACAAGATAAGTCACAAGCAGGATGCTTGTGTTACCTTGAGCATTATAAGATAAGCTACAAGCAGGATGCTTGTGTTACAAGGCTGGTGTAAAAAATGGATGAAATAACCAAACTAAATCAAGAACTTGAGAGTTTGACCAAGGAGATTTCTCATGCCTATGAAGAGTTATCCTTGATATATGATGTATCAACCCGTATTGGATCTGTGCTTGATGCAGATAAACTGCCAATAGAGGTCATTAATAAGGCAATAAACATCCTTGATGTTAGATGTGGTTTCTTGCTTCTTTTTGATGAACAACGATCAGAGATGATTATCAAGGCTGCCAGGGGATTCTCTCCAGAGATATTAGATAGGTTTAAGGGTGAGTATTTACCAAATAATGGGTTGGCTGGTGAATGCGTAAGGAAAAAACAGCCTATTGTCCGCCAGATTAAAGAAAAAAATGATATAGCCGAAACAATACTTGGTATAGAAAACATCATGTGTGTCCCTATGATCTATAAAGAAGAACCCATTGGTGTCATTGTTCTTGGGGATAAGGACTCAGGAGAGCCATTTTATACACCTGATACAAAATTAGTTTTTGCATTAGCTTCCATGACATCAACCATGGTTCAGAATGCAAGGCTTTATTCTCAATTACAGAATATGTTTCTATCAGCTATAAGCTCTCTTTCCTCAGCTATTGACGAAAAAGATAACTATACACTTGGTCATTCCAACAGGGTTACTACCTATGCAGTAGAGATTGGAAAAAGGATGAATTTGAGCGAAGAGAAACTGGGTGTTCTTCAATTGGCTGCTATCTTACATGATGTGGGTAAGATTGGGATACCTGAAGAGGTATTAAAAAAGCCTGGTAAGTTGACAAATGAGGAATGGGGAAACATAAAACAGCATCCAGATAAAGGGGTGCGTATTGTTGAACCAATGGTTGAGACAAAAGGGACAATGGCAGCATTTGGTATTAATCTTATTAATCCAAAGGAACATATTAAGGAGATAATTTCCGGCATAAAGTATCATCATGAGCGGTTTGATGGTCATGGATATCCAGCTGGGCTTGATCATGCAAATATCCCCCTGATCTCTCGGATAATTGCTGTTGCAGATGCCTTTGATGCCATGACATCAAAGAGATCCTATCGTGATGCCCTGCCAGAACAGGTTGCTATTGAAGAATTAAGGAAAAATGCTGGAGAGCAGCATGACCCGGAGATAGTTGAGTTGTTTATTAAGATGCGACAAGAACAAATGGAAAAGGAAGCAAAAAGATGTAGTGAGCACCTTTAGGTGCATCAACGTTGGAAAGATGACCCATAACAGATTTTTTGTCCCCCCATCTCAAATCAGCCAAACCCACGTCAAGATTACTGATACTGATAATCTTCATCATATCAGGGTAATTCGGTTAGGAATAAATGATGAGATTGTTGTTCTGGATGGCAAGGGTAGTGAGTATCATGCCAGAATAAGTAGTATATCATCCAGAGAATTAATTGCTGAGATTGTCATTAAAAAGGTATACCCCTCCCCTACCCTGCAGATAACCATTGTTCAATCCATACCAAAGCTGGATAAGGTTAATCTTATTGTTGAGAAATGCACTGAACTGGGTGTCTCAAAGGTAGTGTTTGTTGAAACCAGTCGATCTGTCAAAAAGCAGATAAACCTGTCTCGTCTTGAGCGAATAGCCATATCAGCCAGCAGCCAGTCAGGAAGAATATTTTTGCCGGTGATTGAGGAGGCACGGTTTTGTGATGCCTTGACCATGGTCAGTCATGAGGGAGCCCCTCTGGCGGAGGGAGCCCCTCTGGCAAAGGAAGCCCCAACTCCTAACCCTTATCCTCTAAGCCCTATTTTGGTAAATACCCTCGGACTCATGCTCTGGGAAAATGCTGAAAAAGGGATAGGCGAGGTTTTACGCCCTGCAATTGGGGCAATCACGAGGGGGAATAGAGGCGATAGAAACGCTTCCTCCAGCATTCCGCATTCCACATCCCGCATTCTTAACATAGTGTTGTTTGTTGGACCAGAGGGTGGATTCAGTCAGGAAGAGGCAGACGAGGCAGTAAGAAAGAGCATTATCCCTGTTTCGATGGGGAATCAAATCCTTCGCACAGAGACGGCTGGTCTTGTAGGTTTGACCATTGTTGCCTATGAGATGGGATTGTTGAATTGATTAATTACCACAAAGGCACAGAGGCACGGTAATGGTCTATACCGCTCACTTAAATTGAGCCGGGTATGCTCAGATAAATTGAGCCACC
>JASEHA010000345.1 GCA_030018795.1 bacterium | reverse complement strand
TGCCAATTTGACCAATGAAGAGCAAGTAGTATCTTTATGTGATTGGCTAGTTAAAATATGATGCAATAATCGTATAACCAATCGCTACACCTGACTGCCAACAGTGTGACGGCTTTTCAAGGGTTTTATCTCCCATCAAGGTTTGGTGGTTATTCAAAAGTTTGTGTCCTATAGTGTTGGCGGCAGCTGAGCTTGGTCGTTATCCTGTCTAAATTTTCGTATTTTTTCGTGTCTTTCGTAGTTAAAGGAATAAAAACATATGCAGACATCAACACTTTTGAAGATTATACTTATATTTGCTGTAGTGGTTGCGATTAGTATCTTTCTTACTAAGGGGATGACGCCTTTGCCTCAGATACTATCTGGAATCAGTCATCAAAAGGATTCCTTGCCTCATGCCGGGAAGATGGCTGAGATTGAATTGGAAACAAAAAAACTAATTAGCAGCGTTGCAAGGGTTACGGATGAGATGATAAGGTTTGAGGGCATTATCTCTCAAAAGGAGATAAACGGAGAGGAAAAAACAGCCTGGCTGATGATTAAGCTTCCCTCAGCAGAGTTTGAGAATGCGGTTAAAACACTGGAACAGCTTGGGGGACTGAGACATTCAAAACTGACGAATGAGGATAAGACCGAAAGTTGTATGAAACTCCAGACACAGCTTGAATCCCTGCAGGAATCCAAGGAAAGGCTCATGGCTATATCCACCTCTGAAACCTACAAAAAGCTTCCAGAAATGCTGCAGATAGAGAATAAGCTAAGGTATGCAGAAAAGGAGATGGGGAAGATAAAGAGGGAGATGGAACGGCTTGAAGATCAAACAGCGTATGGACTTATCTTTATCCGCATGTATGAAAAGAGGATATCTTTGAGCTATGAGACTGCCTTTCAAAAATCTACAGGCATTGCCTGCCGAGATGGATTAGATAATTGTATTAGAATAGCTGGAATTATTATTTTCTGGGCATTAAGCTCGATGCCTTTGCTGATAGTTATCCTGATTCTATGGCTGATTGTAGCTTTATTTCAGATTAAGGGTGTAATTAGAAGATTGCGGCACAAAAAGAAGGCTCAAGGGTTGGCAAATACCTGTGAGTGCCCTGTTGTTGACAAAACACCCTGTCCAGCAGAAGATAAGGCAAGTGTTGAATCCACACCCTTATCAGGTCATGATGAATAGTAACGCAAGCATCCTGCTTGTGAATTAGCTGGAAGATGCAAGCTATAATGTAATACAAGCATCCTGCTTGTGTCTTATGATGTTCAAGCTGGAAGCTTGAGTTACACAAAGGAGTACTAATGCAAAATATGCGTGTAGCCATGTATTATAGTAATCAGGATGTGCGGCTGGAGGAGATGCCTGTACCAGAGATTTCTTCAGAAGAGATATTGCTCAAGGTAGAGGCAAGTGGTATTTGTGGGAGTGATGTTATGGAGTGGTACCGTATCCATCGGGTGCCGCTGGTGCTGGGGCATGAGGTTGCCGGGACTATTGTTAGGGTAGGGGATAGTGTAAAGAAATACAAGGTTGGTGACCGTATCGCTGTTTCTCATCATGTACCGTGTAATGCCTGTCATTATTGTATGCGGGGGCATCAAACGGTTTGTAATACGCTTAGGACAACAAACTTTGATCCAGGCGGCTTTGCTGAATTCGTGCGATTGCCGGCGATTAATGTTGATCGTGGGATATACCCATTGCCTGACCATGTTTCGTTTGAAGAGGCAACCTTTATTGAACCAGCTGCCTGTGTCCTTCGGGGACAAAGGCTGGCAAGGATACAGCCAGGGCAAAAGGTATTGGTGATAGGGAGTGGTATTGCTGGCTTACTGCATATTCATCTTGCCCGTGTCAGCGGGGCATCAATGATAATAGCTACAGATATCTCAGAATATAGATTGAATGCAGCACGACAATTTGGGGCAGATGCTGTTATTTCCGCCAAAAAAGGCAATATCCCTGAACGTGTTCGTGAGATTAATCATGGTTATCTATCTGATCTGGTCATAGTTTGCACCGGAGCACCATTAGCCATTCTTCAAGCATTAAACTCTGTTGAACGATGTGGAACAGTGCTCTTTTTTGCTCCCACAGATAAAGGGATAACCATTCCCTTATCTATCAATGAGCTTTTCTGGCGGAATGAGATTTCATTGGTATCATCCTATGCAGGAGATTTCAGGGATCATATGACTGCCTTAGAGTTAATCAGTACTGGCAGGCTGCAGGTGCGGGAAATGATTACCCATCGGCTTAAGCTTTCAGAGACAGGGCTTGGCTTTCAGTTGGTAACCATGGCTCAGGATTCGATTAAAGTGATTATTGAGCCGCAAAGGTAAAAAGTGTGACCAAGGAAAAAGGGAAAATAAGGAAAAATGGAAAAAGTAAAATTAGGTTCAACGTGGATTCGAGGGGTAAACCCTATATGCCTCGTCGATCTGCCATT
>JASEHA010000344.1 GCA_030018795.1 bacterium | reverse complement strand
TGGAGCATGTGCTATCTCCGGCGGGATTTATCTTAATCACCCTGAGGTTCATAACGGAGTTGAATCACTAACGAGGCAAGCCTCATTGAAGGTTGACCTCTACATCCCAGGTTGTCCTCCGCATCCCTTAACTATTTTAGATGGTATGTTGAGGTTAAAGGAAGAGGTTAGAGGTTAGAGGTTAGAAGGAAGAAGTTGGAATCCAGAATTACTGAATTTTATCTCAGGGAAGGGTCACTGTCCAGTTGTCATGAGGGCATGTCTGCTCACAGACAACATGTCCAATAATTGCACGCATCATATGTGTAATTGTTGGACACTTTTTTCTGTCAATAATTGTAGTGAGCACCTTCAGATGTGTATTAATCGTATTTCATAGTATCAATGCCCTATTATATAACACCCTCACTGCAGACGAATCCCTTCTTAAAAATTCTGGCATAAAAATTGCATATTAATTCTTTAATGACAAAATGGGTATATGTATGTCCATTTTGTCTTTTTTTTTAGCCGAAAAAGCCGAAAAAGTCCTCTTCCGATAGATATTGCAAGAAAAGGGGGGTGAAGATATTGAAAAAAACAATAGTTGCGGTATTCCTGATAAGCATAACAACAGGTGTTTATGCTGCTGATATGCAACAACAGGATGCCTCAGTTGGTTTGAGTGTGCCACAGATTATTGAGCTTGTTGGACTGGATATGACAGAGACGGTGATGCCAGGGCCTGAGGATTATGCAAGAGACCTGATGCTGTGTCGAGTGGTAAATGCTAAAAATACTGCTGGTGCAGCAGCTGTGTCAAATGCAATGGGTTATGATGCTGTGAATTGCACTGTTCCTGCTGGCAAGGGTTTTGCTGAACGCACTGATGCTATTTCTTTGAGCATATTTACCAATGCTCAGGATGGTGCCGCATTGTATGTGCATGGGACGCAACCACAGGGACCACAGGGTATCCTGCAGCTGGAAGATAGCTATGTGTCTGTCTGCACAGAAAAGACTTATATCCTGCAGAATGACCTTGAAGGGGCATATGCTGGTGCATGCAGTGTAGCTTATATGGAAAAAGAGGGGTTAATGGCTAACAGCAGTATAGATAGGGTAAAGGATAACCCAAGGAACGATATGGGTGGGATAGATGTCTATACAACTTCTGGCGCTGGAGCTTCTCTCACAGAAAAGGGGCAATTGACTCAGGATGTAACCGAAACTGCAGAATCCACCTGGCTGCGTCTCCACAATCAGGCTCAGCACCTGTTTGAGGTCAAGATGGCGACAAAGGCACCAAGATTGATTGTTATTAACCTTGGGATTGCCAATCTGGCAAGGTATACAGAGGGAGAGTATACAAACACATTAACATTTACCTTAATGCCAATTGTCGGATAAAGATAGGTAGTAGTCGTTTCGAGTCTGCTTAACTATCTAAAAAGATTCACCCTTTAGAAAAGGTAGGAAGAGGACTTTTCTTCAGGGCACTCCTTTTCTGGCTGAGGAATTCAGCAAAAAGGAGGACGACCGATTTATGAGGAAGGTATTGGCAGGTACATTGGGTATCATCTTGATGGGTGAAATTGCTCAGGCACATAACCTGTTCGTTGATGATGCCAGAGTAAGCTTAACTGTCCCTCAATTAATCGAATTGGTAGGAGTGAAGACAAGTGTACGAATAGTCCCGGGACCAGAAGATTATGCCAGGGATATTTCTCCAGAGGCAGTGGTTAATTATGGGTATCCTACTGGTAATGCTGCTGGTAAAGAAGACAGGATGCTGGATACAAACCATAACATTGGTAAAGGATTTGCTACAAGGGATGATGCCCTTTCTCTGACCATATTCACCAATGCTCAAGATGGTGCGGTACTGTATGTCCATGGCTCAATACCAGCAAATAACGCCACAAAAGGGGCACTAATGCTGGAGGATACCTATATTTCCGTGTCCATGGAAAAGACTTATATCCTGCAAAATCAACTGGAGGGAGCATATTCTGATGCGGCTACAAACTCAAGGACAGATCCTCTGTCAGGAGGGCAATCTTGCCCGGGGAAATCTGCCACCTGGTTAAGGCTTCATCAGCAAGCCCAACATATCGTAGAAGTTAAAACAGCTACCAAAGCAGCAAGATTGATCGTCTTTAATGTTGGTGTGGCAAATTTGCCGAGATATACGGAGGGTGAATATACAAACACCTTGACATTCACCCTTATGCCGATTATCGGATAAAGCTATCACACCTCATGCCCAAGAAAAGGGTGCTCTGTATAAAAAAATTGCCACCTGTATAATCATGGTGATTTACGACAAATGTAGGGGTAAAATAAGGTATGGTGTCTGAGAATAACTAATTTCATCGATTACAGATTTAAGCCACAGATTGCACAGATTTTCACAGATTCCGATTTCAGACTAACCACAAAGGGCACAAAGATTCTTTTCTTAGTGAGCTTTGTGC
>JASEHA010000343.1 GCA_030018795.1 bacterium | reverse complement strand
CCTCTATTGTCCATGTGCCAGCAACATCTCCAATCAGATTATTATCTGCATCATAGCCGCGTAGGCAAAGGGTGAGAGCAGCGTCTGTGGTGGTTTGAGTCGCTCCTGCCTCTGTGCCATCAAGATATTCTATGCGAATATGGTCGAGAACACCCAAGCTGACTGTAATTAGACCGGTTGTATCTGTCCAGACACCATCTGTAGAAGTAGCACTTCTGGCAGCTATAATAGTGCCTGCCCATGGTTTGGTCGGATCAAATATGGTTGATGTCCCGTATCCTTGTGTACAGGTTCCAATCTCGCCCTCTATTATCCATGTGCCGGGAATATCCCCAAGCAGATTATTATCTGCATCATAGCCACGAAGACAAAGGGTGAGAGCAGCGTCTGTGGTAACTTGAGTCGTCTCTACCTCTATGCCATCAAAATATTCTATGCGAATATGGTCGAGAACACCTAAGCTGACTGTAATCAGACCGGTTGTGTCTGTCCGGACACCATCTGTAACTGTGATAGTACCTGCCCCTGGTTTAGTCGGGGCGAATACAGTTGAGCTGCCATACCCTGGCACACAATTCTCCAGCCCTCCGACAGAGGGGCTCCCTCCGCCAGAGGGGCTCCCTCCAGAGACTGTCCATGTGCCGGGAATATCTCCAATCAGGTTATTCTCTGCATCATAGCCGCGCAGACAGAGGGTGAGAGTAGAGTCTGTGGTAGTCTGAGTCGCTTCTACCTCTGTGCCATCAGGATATTCTATACGGATATGGTCGATGACACCCACGCTGACCGTAATCAGACCGGTTGTGTCTGTCCAAACACCATCTGTAGAAGTAGCACTTCTGGCAGCTGTGATAGTGCCTGCCCCTGGTTTAGTTGGATCGAATACGGTTGATGTCCCGTATTCTGGCATACAATTCTCTATCCCTCCGCCAGAGGGGCTCCCTCCAGAAACCGTCCATGTGCCAGCAATATCTCCAAGCAAGTTATTATCTGCATCATAGCCGCGCAGACAAAGGGTGAGAGTAAAGTCTGTGGTAGTCTGAGTCGCTCCTACCTCTGTGCCATCAGGATATTCTATGCGGATATGGTCAAGTATACCCAAGCTGATAGTGATTGAGCCTATTGTATCAATATGAACTCCATCGGTAACAGTAATGGTACCTATGCCTGGTGTGGTTGGGTCAAATGTAGTTAAGGAGCCATGTGCTGGTGTACAATTCCCAATCCCACCTATTACTGTCCAGATGCCAACAATATCTCCAATCAGATTATTATTTGCATTATAGCCTCTAATGTAGATCTGCAGGCTATTATCTGTAGTTGTTCGGGTCGCGACTGCCGGAGTGCCGTCAAAATACTCCATACGAATATGGTCAACAGCTACCAGGTTAACTATAATCAATCCTGTTTTATCTGTATGCTCGCCATATGTGGCAGTAATCGTACCTATACCTGATTTGGTTGGGGCAAATATAGTTGAAGTGCCATATTTGAATTTACAATCCTCAAGACTACCTTCAACCGTCCATGTGCCAGCAAAATCTCCAATCAGGTTATTATCTGCATCATAGCCCCTGAGATAAAGTTCCATAGTATCATTTGTGGTAGTCAGAGTCGCTCCTGCCTCTGTGCCATCAAGATACTCTATGCGGATGTGGTCGAGGATACCCAGTCTGACTGTAATCAAGCCAATTGTGTATGTATGAATTCCATCGGTAGCGATAATTGTGCCTGTTCCTGGTGTAGTTGGGTCGAAATAGGTTTTTGTACCATATTCCTGTGTACAAGTCCCAATCCCACTGCCAGAAGTGCTACTTCCTTCCACTCTCCAGTTGCCAACAATATCCCCAATCAGTTCATTGTTTGCATTATAGCCCCTAAGATAGAGTTCGATGATAGAATCTGTAGTGGTCTGAATCGCTCCTCCTGTCTCTGTGCCATCAAGATACTCTATCCTGATATAGCTAACGGCTCCTGGACTAACCATAATCAGTCCTGTTGTGTCTGTATGAATACCATAGGCAACAGTAATCGTACCTGCCCCTGGTTTAGTCGGGGCGAAACAGGTTTTTGTGCCATGAACTGGCACACATTTCTCAAGCCCGCCTTCAACGCTCCATGTACCAGACACACCTTCAATCAGGTTATTATCCGCATCATAGCCACGCAGATAAAGATTCAGGGTATCACCTATGAGAATTTGTCTGGACTCTATCTCTATGCCATTAAGATACTCTATGCGAATATGGTCAAGGTCGCCCAAGCTGACCGTAATCAGACCGGTTGTGTCTGTCCTGACACCGTCTGTAGAAGCAGCACTTCTGGCAGCTGTAATAGTGCCTGCCCCTGGTTTAGTTGGATCAAATATGATTGATGTCCCGTATCCTTGTGTACATGTCCCAATCCCGCCCTCTATTGTCCATGTGCCAGCAACATCTCCAATCAGATTATTATCTGCATCATA
>JASEHA010000342.1 GCA_030018795.1 bacterium | reverse complement strand
CACGCCTATTTTTGACCGAAAGAATCGTAGGTTAAAAAACTTGAACATCGAGTATCAACTAAGGAGATATTTATGAGCCTTATCTGGCATGATAAACCCGTTATCTTGGGTGGCAGCCCAATCTTTGAAGAGCCTGTATCAATAGCCAGACCAACGCTGCCTGAGATAAAGAAGATACAGGATGAATTCTGTCAAATATATCATTCAGGGATGGTGACTAATTCAAATTATGTCCAGCGGTTTGAAGAGAAGGCAGCAGATTATCTTGAGGTAAAAGAGGCAGTATGTGTTTCAAGCTGTACCTCTGGATTGATGTTGGTTATAAAGGCTCTTGAGCTTACAGGAGAGGTCATTGTCCCAAGCTTCACCTTCTTTGCCTCAGGGCATGCCCTGTTATGGAACAATCTGAAACCTGTATTTGTTGATTGCCTGCCTTCTACCTATAACCTCAACCATAACATTATTAATGAATGTATAACTTCAAATACATCAGCTATAATGATGGTTCATATATTTGGCAATCCTGTAGAGATTGAATCTATTCAGAGGATTGCTAACGATAATAATCTAAAGGTTATTATTGATTCTGCCCATGCTATTGGAACAAGATACAAGGGAAAGCTTGTTGGCAGCTTTGGTGATGCTGAGGTGTTTTGTCTTAGCCCAACCAAGGTGTTAACCGCTATTGAGGGCGGCATTATTACCACCAATAATCAGGAATTAGCAAAAAGGTTGAGAATAGGCAGGGATTATGGAAATCCAGGCAATTATGATTGCGAATTCCTTGGGCTGAGTGCTAGAATGGAAGAATTTAATGCCTTGATAGGGCTTAAGGGGTTAGAGGATATAGAGAAAATTGTTGCAAAAAGAAGCAAGTTGGTGAAGGTATATCAGGAGAATATCTGTCAGATACCAGGCATTCTATTCCAGCAGATAGATGTAGAAAATGTAAGCAGTTACAAGGATTTGGGAATTATTATCAATAAAGATGAGTTTGGACTGGACAGGGATAAGTTAGCCTATGCCCTGGATATAGAAGGAGTTGCTACCAAAAAATATTTCTATCCACCGCTTCATCAACAGCGATTATACAGCAGGTATCAACAGCATCCATTGCCAGCAACAGAGTATGTCTCAAGCAATATCCTTTGCCTGCCATTGTACTCCCATATGGAAGAGAAGGTGGTGCAAGATATATGCCATGCTATCTGGAGAATATACAACTATCGGGAAGAGATAGCACAAATAAGTATTCAGTAATTTTTTTAAAATTGTAGTTGACGGAAGGCTGAATAAATGGTATTATATATCCAATAATAAAGATAGGGAACAGGCATGCCGTTTCCTACAAAAGAAGGTTTTTATGAGCGATAAGTCTAAAAAAGAGGTTAAACCATTTAGTTTTAAGGGTTCTGTGCAGGTTCCAAAGACCCAGATTCAGGGTATTCAAGGGGTATATGAAGCCTATGCAGGCAAACTTGCTTCTTCTATTTCAACAAATTATAGAGTAAATACTACTGCTGTAGTTCTTTCGGTAAATCAGAGCAGCTTTGGTGAGTTCAAAGAAACATTGCAGTCGCCATCTATCATGGGCATTGTTAATATGTCTCCGATGAGGGGAGAGATGATTATTGAGGTTAGCCCTAATCTGGTTTTTAATTTTATTGATCGTATGCTTGGTGGGAGAGGGGAGCTTATTTCCCTTACCAGACCATTGACTGATATTGAGATGAAGTTGGTTGAGGAGATATTACGGGGATTTACCGGTGACCTTAAAACTGCACTTCGAGGTATTGTGACTACAGATGCGAAGTTAACCAATGTGCTTACAAATCCAAGATTTATTCAGATTACCTCTGGTTCAGATATATGTATTTCAGGGTCTATTGAGATTAAGATTGGAGAGATAACCGGAATAGTCAATATTTGCGCACCCTCTGCGATTATAGATGCTATTATGGAGGGGTTATCAGGTGAAAAGTCAACATCTGGTCAGAGAAAAAGCATCCAAAATCTTATTACTACACATGATGATCAAGTTAAGACAAAGGAATTGATGAAGGGTGTAGAGTTTCCATTTGTGGTTGCACTGGGTCAGATAAATACTAAAGCCTCTGATGTAATGAACCTCCAGGTTGGTGATATTATCAGACTCAATACAAAGGTTACTGATTATCTGACAGCTACTGTTGGGGATGCTCCTAAGTATAAATGTAAACCCGGACAGATTGGAAGTAATATAGCTGTAGAGATTATAAAGGTGTTAAAAAAACAACTTCCTATGGATGATGACTGGGTGTAGTAGGGGAGATAGGGAAGGGCAAACGCATCTAAATCTCACATTTTTGTTGATTCTTTAACGAATCATGCGGGTAATTCAAATTGTAAGTTAAATTTGACTTGTCTACATAATTAGTTAAGGAATCAGAAAAGAGTTAGAACGCTGATGAATAACTTTTTAGGTT
>JASEHA010000341.1 GCA_030018795.1 bacterium | reverse complement strand
TTATTGTATTTCTTTAATTTTTATGATCAAAAAGAGAAAGAAAAGATAGGGGAGTTGTATCTCTTGTGTAAGAAGAGGATATTATGCTAAATAAGATAATAGCATACATAAAAGAATTGTATTTAGAAGCTAAAGAGAATTTCTCAGGGCTTATTGTTGTCACAATAGTTCTTGCTGTAGTAATAGGATGGATGTTGCTATATATAGATTCCATTAGAGGCTCTTTGGTTATTTCTATATTTATGATAGGGATGGTATCCATATTTATGAATCCATTCCTGGGGATAGTAGGAATGGTGTGGGCGTTTTTCTTTCTTGCTGGAACTGCATGGTATCTATCCGGGATGAGCTGGCTAAAACCTGAGTTAATGTTTGTTATAGTAACAATGGTCTGTTGGTGCTTAAAGATGATAGTTTCTCGTAAGATGTATTTTTTTGTCCCGGTTCAACTGTGGGTATTAATAGGCTTGTTTATCTGTATGTGTATTTCCAGTTTGGGTGCTGTTTACTCTTCTGCAATAAGTTGGACATGGAATGTAGAATTTTTGAAACTGATAATTATCTTTTTTGTATTTATTAATCTGATAAATTCTCCTACTCGTTTTAACATCGTGTATTGGATGATTGTCCTTCCTTGTGCGTATCTATCTCTTCAAGGATGCAGGTCATATGTAATGGAGGGCTATAGCAGGCTTGAGCAGATAGGGGAGTGTCAGCTTAAGGGTTCTAATGAATTGGCTTCTGCGTTGTGCTTGTCGATTCCTTTTCTTTTTTATAAGTTTTTTAGTAAAAAAAAATTAGAAAGAATGCTGAGTCTTTTGGTTTTTCCTATAATATTTTGTATTATAATTTCCAGCTCCAGAGGAGCAATGGTTGAGGGAGCAATTATGATTATTCTGTTGATTTGTTACACAAAATTGTCTCCAAAGATATTAGTTTTAATAACAGTACTTGCTTTTGCTGCTATAATTTTTAGTCCTCAAGAAGCATGGAAGAGACTAAAGACAACAACGGATTATAAGACAGAAGGGTCTGCAGTATCAAGAGTGGAATTGGCTAAGTCCGGGTTGAGGATGTGGAAGGATTATCCGATTTTCGGTGTTGGACAGGATAATTTTCGTCATATAGTTTGTCAATATTATGAAATCCCTGGTAGTAGGCAGAGGGTAGCACATAATACATATATTCAGGTTTTGAGTGAGGGAGGTGTTATTACCTTTTTGTTTTTCATTTTGTTTCTTTTTTTGTTATTCAGGGACTTGCGATTTGTAAAAAAATATGCTTTAAAAGAATCTGAAGGGTTTCAGATCCGAAATATGGCAAATGTCCTGGAGATTACATTGTGTGGTTTTTTAATAGACTTTTTATTTGGCAATAAAATATATTATGTGCTGCCAATTTTTTTCTATGCATTGTGTGCATCTTTGAAAAATATTGTTAAATCACAAGGGCTTTTGAAGGATGGAACAAGATTATGAAGAATATTCGGGTAATGCATTTAATTTATTGCTTAGAGACAGGGGGGCTGGAAAAAGGCACGGCGACATTAGTAAATAATATGAATCCAGAGACATTTGAGTCATCTATTTGTTGCCTTTCAGGTTTTGGTCCTTCAATAAAGCTGATTAAAAAGAAAGAGATAAAAATATTTGACATGAAGACAAAAAATACTCATGAAATGTTTCTTTTCCTAAGATTAGCAAAACTGTTCAAAGAACAAAAAATAGATATACTTCATGCAAAGGGATGGCCTGCCCTTTTTGATGGTGTTCTTGGTGCCAGGATAGCTGGTGTTCCAGTGGTTGTTTATAGTGAACATGGGAAGAATATAGATGATTTCTTTGAGATAAAGAAGAGACGGGTATGGACACGAAGGTTATCAGCACCGCTTATTGACAAAATAGTTACTGTTTCTGAGGAATTAAAGAGGGGATTGATAGAGATTACAGGTCTTAATGAGGAACAGATAGTTTGCATTCATAATGGGGTTGAGTTTCCTGACATTTGTGTGGAAAATGAAGAAAAGAGGAGAGAACTTGGTTTTGAGCAGGGGGATATTTTAGTTGGAACGGTTGGAAGATTGGATCCTGTAAAAAACTTTGATATTTTTATTAGATCTGCCAAAGGGGTTCTGAATGAATTCTCTACGGTTAAGTTTTTATTGATTGGAGATGGACCAATAAGAGAGGATTTAGAATTACTGGTATCTGAATTAGGGTTAAACAGGCATGTTATTCTTCTTGGTGAGCGGAATGATGTGGCTGAGTTGTTGAAAATTATGGATATATTTGTTTTGCCTTCAAAAAGCGAGGGATTGTCGAATACAATTCTGGAGGCAATGTCTGCCAGACTGCCGGTTATCGCTACAAATGTAGGGGGTAATCCTGAATTGGTGATAGATGGAGAGACAGGTGTTTTGATTCAACCTGGGGATGTTTCTGTATTGACAACAGCCATAACTAATCTCT
>JASEHA010000340.1 GCA_030018795.1 bacterium | reverse complement strand
GTCAAGCAGTGCTTAAGAGTGTAGATATGGCGGGAGAGGCTATGCAACGCTCTCGACAAAAAAGTTAAATATCAGCTCATTTTTTCTTGACATTTCACCGCAGGACTTCTCGCCTCCTTGCTTGGTCACCAGAAAAAACTTGAACATCGAGTTACAGTAATTCAGCAATTCTCATTTAGGAATAGAGTGTGTTTATAGTAACCGCATTCATGACTCTGTTCGAACTCTAAATGAGAATTGCTGACTCCCTGAGATTTTTCTTGACAAATCTCAAAATATATGATAAATTGAGAGAGCGTTGCAAGCAGTTCTAATTATGTTTGTTAGCCGTAAAAACTTTTCCTTTGACAAACATGTTTCCTGCGTTTTTCCTGCGTTGCACGGATAAGATTGTCTGCCAATCACTAATCTATATCGTGAGGAAGAGAGTATTAAGAAAATGCAAAAGCTATGGGGCGGCAGGTTCGCCAAACAAACAGATAGCAGTACCGAAGATTTTACGGCATCGGTTCAGTTTGATTATCGACTGGCATCTTATGATATTCAAGGGTCAATAGCCCATGCAAGGATGCTGAAAAAGTGTGAGATATTAACCGAAAGGGAAGAGTCTCTGATTATAGAGGGGTTAAATAGTATCCATCAGGATATTCAGACAAATAACTTCTCATTTGATCCACAGCTTGAGGATGTTCACATGAACATTGAACATGCCCTTATCCAGAGGATTGGAGAGGTTGGGAAAAAGCTGCACACTGCCAGATCCCGCAATGACCAGATAACCCTTGATATGAGGCTCTATCTTCGACAGGAATTGAAACAAATAATAACCTTCACCAGCTCTTTTCAATCTGCCATCCTCTCGATTGCTGAGAGAAATATAGAGATTATTATGCCTGGTCATACCCATCTTCAACATGCTGAGCCTGTGTTGTTTGCACATCATATTATGGCATATTTCTGGATGTTTGAACGAGATAGGCAAAGATTTACTGATTGCTTAGAAAGAATAAATATTTTGCCACTGGGTGCGTGTGCCTTAGCTGGTACATCCCTGCCCATTTCAAGGGAATATACCGCCAATCTGCTTGATTTTTCAAGAATAACAGAGAATAGTATTGATACGGTAAGCGATCGTGACTATATCCTTGAATTCCTTTCTGCTGCCTCAATTTGCATGATGCATCTTTCCCGTTTGAGTGAAGAACTCATCCTCTGGTCTACCCATGAATATCGCTGGGTAGATATAGATGAGGCATTTTGTACTGGCAGTAGCATTATGCCGCAGAAAAAGAACCCTGATATCTGTGAATTGACCAGAGGGAAAACAGGACGGGTGTATGGCAATCTTTTCAGCCTTCTTACCCTCATGAAATCCCTTCCATTATCCTATAATCGGGATATGCAGGAGGATAAAGAGCCTCTGTTTGATACTGTAGATACCTTAAAACAATGCCTATCTATCTATAGCAGACTGATAACCTCTCTGAAGATAAACGCTGAAAGGATGAGGTTGTCTATAATCGGTGATTCTTCTTGGGCAACGGAGATGGCTAATTATTTGGTACGAAAAGGTATCCCATTTCGTGATGCTCACCATATATCTGGCAGGGTTGTTGCTGCTAATTTGGATATTTCAGCCTTTACCCTGAAAGAACTTAAAAGATTTTCAGAACTGTTTGAGGATGATATCTTTGATGTTACTAAACCTGAATATGGAATAAATCAAAAGAATTCTTCAGGCGGAACATCCTCTGAACAGGTGAAGAAACAGATTAAAGAGGCTCGAAACCTGTTCGAGGCATCCTGCAGATAATACCATACTCCCCATGTTAAGTAATGTAACTCAAGCTTCCAGCTTGAGGAAGATCACAAGCAGTATGCTTGGGGGACTGTAGGCAAAAACCTTGAGCAAGGATGCTCATAGACAGATGTCTTTGCAAAATGATTAATCAATCAGAAGATGAAGCTGTTAATTGGTTGGACAAATTAAAGATTGGAGCGGGAGAAGGGATTCGAACCCTCGACGTCAACCTTGGCAAGGTTGCACTCTACCACTGAGTTACTCCCGCTAATGAAAAATATAATACCATATTATGCTGGTTTTGTCAAGAGAAAAATGATGAGCTGCAGCAATTCTCATTTTAACCACAGAGAACACCAGAGCAAAAGAGCACCAGAACACCAGTAAAGCTCTGATAACTGGTGCATGGTGCTCTGGTGACTGGTGTGGTTAATCTTTCCCCCGTTCACTGAGCGATTACATGGAGAGTAAACATCATGAAGGTATTTTTAATCAATCCACCGGCTCCAGACGGGATAAAGGTTGTTCGAGAGGGCAGGTGTATGCAGAGGAAGGGGGCATGGACAGCGGTCTGGTCGCCACTGTCTCTGGCTCTTTGTGCGGCTGTATTGGAACAGGATGGGGTTGAGACGAGAATACTTGACTGTATTGTAAAAGGGGTTACTCCC
>JASEHA010000033.1 GCA_030018795.1 bacterium | reverse complement strand
CTGGTTCTCTACAACATTCACCGTTGATACTCAAGTGTTTGGCACAACAACCATTACTGCCAGCGGTGTAAGCGTGGCAAGCAATGTGTTCAGCATCCTACCAGAGGTATATAGCGTGCTGCCGACATCTGGCACGGTTGGCACAAAGGTAACTATCAGCGGCACAGGCTATGCTGCAGGTGACAATATAACCATTGGCTTTGGCACAAATGCCAATATCCAGCAGACAGCAGCAGATACACGCGGCTGGTTCTCTACAACATTCACGGTTGATACTCAGGTGTTTGGGACAACAACTATTACTGCTGCAGGAATAGCCACAGCGTATAACAGCTTTGTTATTCTTCCAGAGGTTTACAGCGTGATACCAACATCTGGCACAGTTGGGACGATAGTTACTGTCAGCGGTACAGGCTATGCTGCAGGAGACAATATCACCGTAGCCTTTGGCACAAATGTCAATATTCAGCAGACAGCAGCAGATGTAAGCGGCTGGTTCAGCACAACATGGACGGTTGATACGCAAAGGTATGGGACAACAACCATTACTGTTGCAGGTATATCGGTAGCGTATAACAGCTTTGTTATCCTGCCAGAGGTATACAGCGTGCTGCCGACATCTGGTACGGTTGGGACAATGGTAACCATTAGCGGCACAGGCTATGGTGCAAATGACAATATCATGGTTAGCTTTGGCACAAGTGCCTTTATCCAGCAGGCAGAAGCCAGCATAAACGGGTCATTCACCTGCGTGTTTACGGTTGATACTCAAGTGTATGGGACAACAACCATTACTGCAAGCGGTGTCAGCGTGGCAAGAAATGTATTCTTCATCTTGCCAGAGGTTTACAGGGTAACACCTTCAACTGGTACGGTAGGCACAATGGTAACCATCAGTGGCACAGGCTATGCAGCCAATGATAGTATCACGATTAGCCTGGGCACAAATGCTAATATCAAACAGGTAGCAGCTGATACACGCGGCTGGTTCAATACAACATTCACAGTTGATACACAACCCTATGGAACGACAACCATAAAGGCAGCAGGGGAAATTACTAATGCTGAGAATACCTTCTTTATCAATCATGTTATCGTTTACATGACTCCAAACAAGGCAACGGTTGGCAGTATTGTCAGGATGATGGGTACTGGCTATGGTGCGGATCAAGCTGTATCAGTTTCCTTTGGTATAACAGACCCAATAGCAACCACTGTTACAGATAATCGTGGTATGTTTGAGGTAACATTTACGATTGACAGCCAGACAGTGGGCAGCAAGACTGTGACTGTAAGTGTGAATGAACTGGTTGATACTGTTTCATTAAAGATACTTACGGCTATCATCCTTTCACCTGATTATGGGAGTGCGGGTGAGATTATCTCAGTTATTGGTACAGGGTTTGGTTCAGGTGAAAACATCCGCATTGACTTTGGTGACAGAAGCAATATCGTTTCTGGCAAGGCAAGTGAGAATGGAACGTTTAATATCCAGTTCATCCTTGTTTCACAACCTGAAAGCAGGGTAAAGGTAACAGCAACCAGTCTGACAACAAGTGCTGAGGCTTATCTCAGGATGATGGTAATCAATATATCACCTGAATTTGGTTATGGCTTAGTTGGTGCAACAATAACAGTATCTGGCAGAGGCTTTATATCTGGTGATGTAATCGCACCAAATACCATCCTTGTTGGAAGCAGGACAACGGCTCATGGGCAGATTACCATAGCCCCGGATGGGACATTTGGTTCAACAACTATTACCATACCCAATATTCCAGTAGGGATGCAGGACATCACTGTTCCAATTAATGAGGCAAGATTTAACTTCCATGGCATGTATGAGGTTAAACCGTATATTGACCTTGGTGAGTATATCGCTGGACCGCCAGAGGCAGGGTATAAGATTACCTTTAATGCTACTGGTTTCCCGAGTAATGGAGTAATCAAGGGCATGGAGCTTGACCAGTATAATAATATCCTGATGATACATGAGATAGTAAATAATATCGGGACATACAATACCCTGTATAAGACCATGAGAATATCACCAGATGGGACAGTGACCATAGAGGTTATACTGCCGGCTATGCCGCTTGGGTCAAAGACAATAAGAATAAGCGTAGATACTCAAGAGGGTGGGAAGTGGTCATGTGACTTTAATAATGTCTACTTTGTCAGCAATGCTCCAGTCTTGTTTGAGGAAAGCCTTACTCCAGAAACTGGTGCTGCTGGCAGTCAGTTTATGTTCCGTTGTCGGTATAAAGAAAAGGATGGCGATATACCAAAGAGTGGCTATCCAAGGGTAGTGCTTTATAAGAATGGGGATGTATATAAGAATGTGCCAATGGATATGTGGGGCAATATTCCACATTACACTGGATCATACTGGGTGGCTAAGTATACCATTAGTGAGCCTGGCTACTATGAGTATAGATACGAGGCAAGGGATATTTATGGTGTACCAGCTATTGGTCAGGCTACATCACTTCATCGCGGGCCATGGGTTGGGGTATATCCTACCTTAAGTTGGGTTGGTACAGGCAGTATGGGTTATGAGACAGATGGTGTCTCACCAGATACAGGCTCTCCTGAGACAACATTTACCTTTAAGGTAAAGTATACACATATGTTGGCACCGGCTATAGGTTATCCAAGGGTAATCATTTCTAAGGATAATACTGAGGTAGGTAGTCTGGTACTGTCTGGTAGTAGTACAAATTATTCAGGAGGGGTTATATTCTCAACATCAACTACTTTGCCAGATAATGGTACATACTCATATCGGTTTGAGGTAATAGATATTAAGGGCATACCTGCTTGTGGTGAGCCATTGAAGCAGCGGATTGGTCCGCTGGTATCTACAGTACCTGTTCTTAACTGGGCAGAGATTGAGGGTTATGAAAGTGATGGCGTATCTCCGGATGAGGGGACAAAGGATACTGAGTTTACATTCAAGGTAAGGTATACAGGTCTGATGTCGCCGTCAGCCAATTCACCCAGGGTAATAATTACCTCTACAGGTGGTGAGACCATAGAAGGCAAGATGTTTGGGACAGGGACGGATTATGCAGATGGTGTCATCTTTAGCTATACAACAAAGCTGATGGGCAAAGGGGTATACAGTTACTCCTTCAGTGCAGAGGATACAATTGGTATGGCAGCCATAGGTACGGCTACGCAGATAATGTCTGGTCCAAAGGTAAATATGTCTCCAGTCCTTTCATGGGCAGGTGGTGTGAACTATGGTACAACTGGTGTGTTGCCATTGATGGGGGCAGTAGGTGATAAGTTTACCTATAAGATAAGATATACAGATGACAGCGATGGCCCGGCATATATCAGGGTGGTAATATACGCATCTGATAATAACTCTATCTCATATGATCTTACACTTGAAAGCGGTACGGCTACATCTGGCATCTACTCGGTTGCGGTTAATCTTTCGTTAGCCGGGACATATTCTTATAAGTTTGAGGCACAGGATGGTAAGGGTGCAAATGCACTTGGTACGCCGACGAATATCTCTGTTGGACCAACGGTGGTAACTACAGGATGCAGCATGAGTAATGGTAGCATTGATCTGGATACAGGTACAGCTAATACAACATTGTTTACCTATAGTGTTACCTATACTGATTCAAATAATCAGGCTCCAAAGACAGGTTATCCAAAGATACATATCTTACTTGGTGAAAAAGAGATAAAGAGTGGTCTGATGTCACCAGTAGAATTCATGGATATGACCTACACCGATGGCAAGGCATATCAGTATAAGAGTTCGTTGCCGTATAGCGGTCAATATACATTCTGGTTTGAGGCATTTAATAGGAATAATGAGCTGGCAAGGACAGATGTATATCAGGGACCAACCGTCAGTGGTGTTAATACTGCTCCTGAGATTGCATGGACTGGTGAGCCAGGGTATGAGGCTGATGGGATAAGTCCAGATGGTGTTGAATCAGGAAAGATGTGTGTTTATAAGGTTAAGTATATGGATGTCAATAATGATGCGATAGCTGATGGATATCCAAAGGTGTATATCTATAGTCCGCTGGGTCAATTGATTGGCAGCATGGTTATGGAATATGAGTCAGGCAGCTGGAGTACGGGTGCAATATACAGGTTGGCTACATCAACATTCCCTGTTGCAGGCAGGTATTCATATAAGTTTGAGGCAAAGGATGCTGTAGGTGCGACAGCTATTGGTGTAGCGGTTGCGGCTAAGGAGGGTCCAACGGTTAGTGGTGCACCGGTATTAAGCTGGATAGGCGATCCAGGTTATGAAAAGGATGGAATAAATCCAGAGTTTGGTTCAGCCAAGACTACAGTGTTTATCTATCAGGTAAGATATACAGATCCTGATGGTGACAAGCCATATCCTGGTTATCCGAAGCTTCATATCTATAAGGGTGATGTAGAACTGGCTGGAGAAAGTCCAAAGACCATGATTAAGGTTACACAAGGTGAGACAGATGCTGTGTACAAGGCTGGGGTTATCTATAAGGTAGAGTATAAATTCCCTGTTGGTGGGTCAGATTATACCTATAAGTTTGAGGCTATGGACAGATGGGGTGTGCCGGCAACTGGTGAGCCTGTGAGCAGGCTAATAGATACCCCGGATGTAAGTACCCCGCCGGTATTAGAGTGGAGCAAGATAAGTAATGGATATATCCGTGATGGTGTTGATCCAGATAGCGGTCAGTGTGGGCAAAGCTTTGTCTTTACTGTAAAGTATTCAGATTATGATAACGAATCACCAGCACCAGGTTATCCAAAGGTGGCTATCTTCAATGGAGATACTCTGTTTGATAGCTTTACCATGGATCATGTTGATTCGTTAGATAATAACTATAAAGATGGTAAGCTGTATACCTATAGCGTCAATCTGCCATTGACAGGTGTCTATAGCTATCAGTTTGTGGCTTATGATATTAATAATGTTCCTGCTCAAGGTGTGCCGGCTACCAAGCAAAATGGTCCAGTGGTTAGCAGTATGCCATATCTTTCATGGCTGGGCACAGAGTATGTTGGTTATGAGTATGATGGTCTTGAGCCTCATGAAGGTAAGGTTGGAACGAATTTTATCTTCAAGATACGGTATACAGATATTGATGGTGATGCCCCGGATGTAAATTCTCCACGACTGCATTTGTTTGTAGGTGGAGAGGATATAACACCGCGGAAGGCAGGCTATATCATGAAGCCAGTAGCCTCAGTAGATAGGGATTATAAGAAGGGTGTTCTCTATTATGTTACTGTCTCTTTATCGAATAATGGAGAGTATTCTTATAAATTCATGGCTGAGGATAGCTATGGCGTTCCAGCTGGTGGTGTGGCAGATCAGATATTGATGGGACCAATCGTAAGCGGCAGGAATATTGGACCAACACTTTTCTGGCCAACTGGTAAGAAATCTGGTGTTGACCCTGTAGTTGGTGAACCAGAACAGGTATTTGTGTTTGAGGTTATGTATAAAGATATTAATAATGATGCACCATATGATGGCTATCCAGTGGTTAAGATCAAGAAACAGGGAGAGGTTACAAGCACAGAGTATCCAATGATGGCTGCTGGAACAAGGACGTATGCAGAAGGGATGCTGTATCGGGCTGAGATTAGATTGGCTCCAGGGATATACTATTATAGCTTTGGTGCTAAGGATTCGTATGGTCTGATTGCTACAGGTGTTCCTTGCAGCACGCAAAAGGGTCCATACGTAGCCTATGCCCCATCCTTAAGTGACGGAGAACATACACCTGCAACAGGTCAGGTTAGCCAGACAAGATTTACCTTTAAGGTGAGATATATGGATCCAGGCAATTATGTACCATATCCTGGTTATCCAAAGGTACATATCCTGTGCGGCGGTAAAGAGATAAAGGGGAGTCCATTTGCTATGATATCAAGGGATAGAAATAAGCCTGAAATGGGTAAACAGTATGAATATACTAATATACTGCCACTTGTTTCAGATGCCTATACTTATTACTTTGAGACAATGAATTACCTTAAGGTACCTGGTATGCCAACTTCAGAATATCAGGGTCCAAATGTAAACGGGACAAAGAACTCCCCGCCAGTAATAAGTTGGGTTGGTTCTGAAGAGTATCTTGCTGATGGTGTTAATCCAAATGTTGGTACACCTGAAACGAATCTGGTATTTAGTATCAGGTATGCGGATCCAGAGAGTCAGGCACCAAAGAATGGGTATCCGAAGGTATCTATCTATAAGAATGTAACCACACTGGTTGGCAGCTATCCATTAGTCAATGTTGGTACAAGCACCTATGCACAGGGAGCAGTATTTGCCACTACAGATACGATAAATCTGCCGATTGGTGCTTACAGCTACAAGTTTGAGGCATATGATAATATCAATGCTGTAGCTGCTGGCATACCAACCAAGCTGAAGAATGGGTTGATGATTACCAATGCCCCTGTACTCTCATGGGTTGAGGATACAGGATATGGCACAGATGGTGTGAATCCTGAAAGTGGTGTGGCAAAGAAGACAACATTTAGATACCTGGTCAGATATCAGGATGCAGATAATAATCCGCCTGCTGCCGGGTATCCAAAACTCTATGTTGCCAATGTTGATGGTACACCAATACCGGGTAGTCCATTTGCCATGCAGTTTGTTTCTGGAAGTGGTCAGTCATATAATGGGCTGTATGAATGCAAGGGGATTATATTCAGAGAGCCGGGTGAGTATAAGTACCGAGTAGAGGCTTATGATAAGAATATGATGATAGCTGGGGGCGATGCCTCGAATGTAGAGATGACAGCTCCGGTGATTAATAGTGAGTGGGCATCACAGATGAAGCAGGTGGTTATCAACATAGCTGATCTAATGGTGACAGATGCTTACAATTATCCAAATCCAACCTATAATGGTAACACTACATTTATCTGTGAATTTGGTACGGGTACGGTTGATGGTACGGTTGCGGTTACAGGTGGCACGATTAAGGTAAGTGTGGATGTATATGATGTAGCAGGTGATCCAGTCTGGTCAGGTAGTAAGAATAGCAATAGCGTACCTGTAAAGATGGATACATGGGACTGCAAGAATGAGGCAGGCCGTGAAATAGCTAATGGTGTGTATATCTATCGAATGATTGTTGAGTATAATGGCAGGCAAGAAGTAAGGATTGGTAAGATGGCAGTCATTAGGTAGAGAAATTTTTCAGGTATTTGGTGGTGGCTCGCTTTCCTCCACAGGGGCCACCACCCGGCTCTTCCCATGTTAATGATTGATAGGGAATGATGGTAATCTGCAGCTCTTTGAGCTTGCGAAACCGAAAGAAGGTGAGTCTGATGAAAGGCATGATAAAGGTTTTACTGACAATAATAATAGGTACATTTTTGATAACCAATGTTATTGGGGTAGCACCTCTGGCAGCCGCTACAAAGGATGCTGGTCAGTCGGCAAGGTATCTGCGTATGGGTGTTGGGGCAAGGGCACTTGGTATGGGTGGGGCATATGTTGCTGTGGCTGATGATTCTTTAGCCTGTTATTGGAATCCAGCCGGATTGGTGCAGCTTAAGAATAAAGAGATACAGGCAATGTATTCCTTGCTTTCTATGGACAGGAAGTATAACTTCCTGAACTATGCTCAGCCAATAAAGAATAAGGATAGCAATTCTGGCAGATGCTTTGGGGTTTCTGTGATTAACTTTGGGGTAGGGGATATTCGTGAGACAGAATCACCCGAAAACAAGGATATTAGTCGTTTTGATGACCGGGAAAATGCCCTTATTATTTCCTATGCAGGTGATATGGAGAATGGTTTATTGCTTGGCGGTAACCTGAAGTATATTACCCAGGAGATGAACCCATCAAAGGGTAAACAGGGTGCTGATGGGATCAGCGTGGATATGGGGATGCTCTGGAAGCCAAAGAAGGATATGTCTGTTGGTGTTATCCTGCAGGATGTTGGCGGCTCATTAAAATGGGATACAGGGCATAAGGATAGCCTGCCAGTAGTGATTAAGGCAGGGACTGCCTATCGATTGATGGATAATAAGCTGCTTCTGGCACTTGATGTTGAAAAGGTAGCTCATAACAATAAACCAAGGCTGCATCTTGGCGGGGAGTATAGCCTGAATAAGAATATCTCCTTTAGACTGGGTGTGGTTTCTGCTTATAATACATTTCCTACCGCAGGTTTAAGCCTCAAGGCTCCACTTCTTTTGTTCAGCACACAAACCTTCTGTGTAGACTATGCCTTTGCCCCGGATACCTTCAGTGATTTTGATGGAGAAAATGGATTTAATGGCTCTAAGCATAACCATCGGGTTTCAGTGGCAATAGGGTTTTAGTCTTACTTATATGCAATGCTCACGGTGCACTGGTGACTGGTGCCCTTCCTAACTGTCGCAATCCTTTCCCATTAAATCCTATTTCTCTCGCCTTCTCGCTTGGTCACCAGTAAAAACTTGAACATCGAGTTATACCTACAATTGTGGATAAAATCAACAAAACTTTGTCGTCAGTTGCAATTATAGGATTTCGATGCGTTTTCTTTGAGGTACTGATGAAAAAAACTTGACAAATATGAATACATGTGGTATATTATAGTTAATAGTAATTATAATTACATTGTCCTGCAAGAAAATTGAATAAAAAAACGTGGAGGATAGAGGATATTTTTATTCTATAGCCTTTTTTGTCTCTTACTTGCTTTTAAGCTATGTCATCTGTTGCTGTATCTGTAATGTTTACTGCCAAAAATATATTCTTCATCGCACTATCACAATTAAACAAGGAGAAAAATGCCCATGGTTAATACGATCATGACGGTCAAGGAAGTGGCTGCATATCTTAGGCTTCATGAAAGTAGTATCTACCGGATGTGTCAGGCAGGCAATATCCCGGCTTCTAAGGTGGGAAGGGGCTGGAGGTTTAAGAAGGATCGAATTGATGCATGGATGACACAAACACATATGGAAAGTGAAAATAAGCCTCTTGGGGTCGGGGATGTAACTTCCTGTTCCTGAAAAGAGGCTTTTTTTGTCTTGTAGGGTGGGTAATGCCCACTAATAAAGGTATGGACAGAAAATAGGGGTTAGTGTGCATTGCCTATCTTGAAATCATGATAGAGGGGTGCAAGTGATGAAAAAGGTATTGCGTTGGTTATTGGCATCGGTTCTGTTCTTTGTGGTTGGTCAGGTGATTGCTATGGGGGTTTATGGTGGGTTGTTCCCTAATTATTATCAGGGATATGAATCCTTTAGACCTATGTGCAGTGTGCATTTCAGGTGTGGATTGCCTCTGATGAGCTTGATTCAGTCCATGGTTATTGCTCTATTGTATGCTGTATTTTACAAGGGTATTCCATGTGCCAGGATTTTAAAAGGGGTTGTGTTTGGCTTGCTTCTCTGGCTGCTGACCGGGTGCGGGATAGTTATTACCTATTGTACCATAATTGAGCCATTCCCTGTGCCATGCTTGGTGTATACTATTATTTCGATGATTATTGGCGGCATGGTCATATCTGCGGTGTATGGAAAGGTGCTGAATGAGGGGAGTTGTGCTGAGGAAAAGTGAAGAGTAATGTAACTCGTATCTTCTATTATCTCATGACATTTAATCTTAGTGGGTAGTGTGGGCACCACTCACTAAAAAGGTGTAGATGGTAAACAAATTGATAGGCAACGCCTCTTATTGTGTCCCACTTGATGCGTTCAATTCGTAATGTTGGAAAAGTGAGACTTGATGGGGAAAAGGATTGCATGTAGACAATCCAGTTGTTGATCGGAGTCGAAACGAAAAATCTATGGAATTTGTGATTGCTTTCTACAAAACTTTGAAATTCCTGGACAGTTATATCTACGAGGAGGTGTGAGTAAAAATGAAGAGAAGCTATTTAATTGAGGGTCTGGTAATAGGATTATTTTCTCTTTTGTTCTTACCTTATGCCTTTGCCGCTGGCATAGAGACAAATAGCCTGGAGACAGTTGTATTCAAAGACACATTTAAGGTATTTAACAAGGCTTATTGGAAAACAATGGATAATGTTGTCTACCAGCCTGAGTATAGCTGGGCAGAGCTGCGAGGGAATGGGGGTAACTGGAACTGTCAGTTATGGAGTGATACAGTGTATGATCGCAAGACATACCCGATATTTAAGATAAACTTCAAGTTTAACAAGGATATTCATTCGTTTCATGTTGGTGTAGATGGCAAATCACTTGAAGGGAGCCCATTTGGCACTGGTGTATATCGCCGAATAGCTGTTGTCCGGGATAGTGATGGGAGTATGTTTTTACAGTTTTATGATGAATATGGACAAAACCGGCGGATATGTAACCTTCCTGGTACATTCCAGCCAGATACATGGTATACAGCCGAGTTTGAGTTCAGCCCTGTGGATGCAAAGGCTTATTGCTATCCTCAAGGGTCTGCCAGACCAGGTAAGCCTATTGCAATTATGAATACGCATGATTGGAATCCAAACATTCATTGTTGGAACTACAGGGGTGTAGGGTATATTGGCGGGGTGGTGGTTACCCGGGCTGGGGCAGATATATGCAATCCTCCTGCTATTACTCGGCTTGAAATCATTCCTGCAATCGTTGCTGTGACAACAAATAATAGTGCTGAGTTTAAGGTGCAGGGATACGATGCATCTAATAACTGTGTAAGCTATCAGACAGGTATTATGTCTCCTATCATTTGGAGTATCGTTTCTGGAAGCGGGACATTTAGTGGGGTAATTGGGACAAACGCAACGTTTATAGCAGGCAAGTCTCCAGGAAATGTTACCAATAAAGGCAACTATTGGAACGATTAGTGCCATAACAAAAATAAATGTTATGGACAAAACTATTCCGGTAGTAACCGTTACTCGGCCAGTGTCTGGAAATATAATCTTTGCTACAGCAACAATTACTGGCAGAGTGGTTGATGATAACCTGAAGGGCTGGATGCTTGAACTAAGTATGGGACAAATAGCTGCTACATGGACAACTATTGGAATCGGAACAGGTGGTACAGTATCTTATGTATGGAATACAACAGGATTAAGGGTTGGTACATATACACTGCGGCTTACTGGTGAGGATATATCAGGGAATAAAGGCAGCACAACTATTATCGTAATAAAACCTGATAGTGCTTCATGTCAGACTGGTGGGTTAACAGGCAAATACTATGCTAAATCAGACTTTACCATGCCCATGTTTGTTCGTCTGGATAAAAAGATAGATTTTGATTGGGGTGGTGATTTCCCTGATACCAGGATGCAGGTTGATGCATTTTCAGTTGTTTGGGAAGGGTGGGTAATGATACCATGCAGGGATAAATACATGTTTTATATCATCTCAGATGATGGCAGCAGGTTGTGGATAGATGGTAAGATGGAGGTAGATAATTGGGGTGTTCATGGAGCTGTAGAACGAAGTAGCAGCATAGAGCTCGAACCAGGGCTTCATAAGATAAGGGTAGACTACTATGATAATGGTGGTGGTGCATGCATGAAGATGTTGTGGTCGTCAAATACCATGCAAAAGCAAATTATACCAGCAGAATATTTATACTCTCTGCCCTATGAAGCAAAGATTGCTAATCTAATCATCTGCCCTGATGCGGTGATAATAAAGCCTGATCAAAAACAAGGTATCTTTGTTAAGGGTATTGATGAGTTTGGTAAGGAGGTAAGCAGTAATCGGTTAACAGATTGCAAATGGCTATTTACAGGTGAGGCCTCATTAGGGTCTTTAACCTCTGCCTCTGGCACTTCAACCACATTCATTGCCGGAAATACCTATGGGACTGGCAGTATTAAGGTTACTTGTGGCAGCTTTACTGCCTCAGGCATAGTGGATGTGTGTGATCTTGTATTTTATGATGATTTTAATGATGGTGATGATAATGGGTGGCACAAAAAGGCAGGTCTATGGAAGATAGAAAAAGGGACTGGTACTTTTGTCAGTAATGAGTATAGTGGAGAGGGATCAGGTAATATCATCTCTGTTGCCGGTAAGCCTGATTGGACAGATTATATGATCGAATTTAAGGTTTGTGCTATTGCCGGGGGTGCTACCCCTGCCGGGGGTGCTACCCCTGCAGGTTCTCCGGATGATGTCTCGGTCTTATTTATGGTGGATGAAGATAATCAGACCTGCTACAGCATGCAGGGCTTTGACAATATACTCAAGATTAAGGGTAATGATTGGCAAAATAGGGAAACCCTGCCGGTAAAGGTCTATGGTTCTACTGGTATGAGTCTTAATAAGTGGTATCATGGACGGATAGTAGTTGCTGGTGGTAATTTCAAGGTGTACCGGGATAATGTCTTGATACTGGAGGTTAATGACAGTACCTATCGCAAGGGTAAGATTGGTCTTAGATTGTATAATGCTCACGCACATTTTGATGATGTGATAGTCAAGAGGCTGGATATTATCTTGCCAACAGTTAGCATTACCTCGCCTTTGCCCAATTCTATTGTTTCAGGCACAGTAACTGTCTTCGGTAATGCAGCTGATAAGAATTTCTTAAATTATGCAGTGAAATATGGGGCTGGCAGCTCACCTGTCTCATGGATCACGATTGCTGCCTCTGCTACTCAAGTAGTAAATGGCAGACTGGCTGTCCTGAATACGACCCGTATTCAGGATGGGACATATACACTTATGCTGCAAGCAAGGGATGTATCAGGGAATGTGAGCACAGATAGCATTACCATGATAGTAGATAATACGCTGCCTGTGGCTGCAATTATGTTTCCTGGTGAGAATGTGGCTATACCGCAGGGAACTATTAGTATTACAGGTAGTGCAGATGATAAGCATCTGTTGAGTTATGCTCTTGAGTATGGAAATTCTTTAGGGAATTATACCCTGATAGCAAGCGGAACATCAAGGGTAACATCAGGAACACTGGGATGTGTATTTCTGCCAAAAGGGACATATTCTATACGGTTGACAGCAAGAGATCTATTAAACAATATGGCTGTTCATGAGATAGGGGTTAAAATTGCTGACCCACTGCCTTCATTAGATGAAATACTTGGCAGGGTGGCTGAGAATTATGGGAAGATTAAAGATATGAGGGCGGAGATAACCTCATGGGGGACAGTGACAATTATGGAAGATGGGGAGAGTGTTGTTAACACATTTGGTCCTATACAAAAATTCCGTATAGAAAAAGGATTAGATAAGGTACGAGTTGATTCACTCTCTGAGGATAAGGCATATATTTTAAATGGAGATGTAATGTATATAAAACTTTTTGGCATATGGAACCCAGGGGTGAAAATATCTGATTATTTTGGACTAAAACCATCAAACATGGATATGCTTTCTGCAGAATATAAGGATATCTTTGAGGTTGTTGTTATAGGGGGCAATCATCCTGTGTATGTACTGAAAAGTACAATGAAGGATATGGTGATAAAAGGAGAGGTAATTAGTTATATTGATTATGATAAAGGGGTGGTAATAAAAGTAGAAACATATGATTCGGTTCATAATCTTGTTGAAGTAATTCAGTATTTAGATTTTATTAAAGA
>JASEHA010000339.1 GCA_030018795.1 bacterium | reverse complement strand
TATCCAACACACCCGAAAGCTGCAATTCTGGGAATCAGGCATGGATATGCTCATGGATGTTAAGGATGGGCTAAGGCTCTATTATGATGAAAAAATTTCGCAATCAGCCATGGCAAAAGGATTTTCTGCCTTTCAGTCACGGGTAGTAGAGGAATACTGCCGGCTAAGGGACGAGTATGATATGGTTGTTGTAGACAAACAGTGCAATATTGACCAACAGCAGGATATTATCCGGACGCAGGTGGAACGGATGTTAATGGCTAATACAAGATAAGGAGGTTTTATGCCAGACTCTCAATACATTCATCAATTTTCATTACCGCATACCCAGGATGTGGCTTTGTATCATAGCTTGAGTATGGATATTGTTTATTACAATCCAGTCATTGATTCTGACACCATGCTTATAGATAATTTTAACGACTTTATTGCATGTCTGCAGGCTGCAAGGTTTCTTGTGATTGATGGTAAAGACAGCGGTAAGCCTGTCATTCTGCCTGATGTCAAGCCTGAGATATCTGTTATGTACCTCTTGCTGACAGATAATTGCAACCTGAGATGCAAGTATTGTACGGTGCAATACAACCTTGAAGATACCCCTGTCCAGGTTATGGATACAGCCACTATCAAGGAAAGTGTTCAGCTTTTCAGGAAATTAGTTCCATCAGGTAAAAAGGCAAGCATTACCTTTTTTGGTGGTGAGCCAACCCTTAATCCAGATGGGCTTCAAACGGCACTTATAGAAATATCACGGCTATTTGCTCAGGATGAGATTCAAGTTTTTATGGTTTCAAACGGCACAGCCATTACTGAAAGAATCTCTGATATGCTTGTTCAATATCATGTTTTCCCTATAATCTCTATTGATGGCTGGCAGGAAATACACGACCAGATGCGAGTAGATGGAAGTGGTAATGGCAGCTATCAAGATGCTGTTGTTGGTTACAATCGATTAAGGGATAAGGGGCTTAAGCCAGGGATATCCACATTAGTCGGCAAACACAACTGGGAGTATTTGCCTGAGATTGTTTCTTTTTTTGCTAATGAGCTTGAAGCATTCAATCTTGGTGTGAGCTTGCCACATGTAAAGCCAGAGGCAGCAGATGTCCCTATAGAATTACTCACCCTTGGGCTGATAGCTTCATGGGAGATAGCCAGGAATAATAATTTTTACATCATGCAGATTGGCAAACGACTCAAGGCTCTTGCTGAACAAAAACCAATCTTAAGGTCATGCCCCGGGTCAACTGGCTGGTCTATGATTCGTATCCTGCCTGATGGAACAATAACCCTTTGCGAAAATATGGGTTTAAAGAATAGGTCTGTTTTGGGCAATGTTAATCAACACCCTGCTCCTGAAGATATTATTGCTCACCCAGAAATCATTGATTGGAACAGGAGGCATCCATATAACATCAATAATTGTCTGTCATGCCCTGCGGTCAGTATCTGCGGCGGCGGCTGTCCTTATGATGCCTTTCTGGAAACAGGCAGCATCCATAACCCTGAGCAAAGGTCGTGTTATCTAAGCAATCAGCTGCTTGAGTGGGCAATATGGGATATTTACAAGCGAATGGATATGAGTAATGGTTTTGCTGTGCCAACCCGGGAGCAGAGGCAAGGGATTTTGCCTAAGGATCTGCCGTATTTTATTTCTGGCGAGGTGAAATGATGGAAAAAGATATAGATTTCATACCTGTATACTTAAAGCACAGAACGCACCTAAAGGTGCTCACTATGCCCTTCCTTGTGCCTTTGTGTTTTTGTGCTTTTCTCTGTACCCCTGTCTTTTCAGCTGTCGCCGAAGAGCTGGATATGGGCATGGGGCTTGGCATTGAACCTCAGGCAATGGTATTGATCACTGTACCGATTAATACAACAGCAGCAGTATCTTATCTCCAATCAAGCATTGATATTATCCCCAATCAAACAAGTCATGGTTTTTTAATCATGCAAAACAATTCATTAGACGATGCTGCTGTTCAGATTGCTGTTGTGTCTGAAAATATGCAGGATAATGCGCCTGTATTCACCATCAATCCAACCAATTTTCTGATCTCTGCCTCTTCATCCAGAGCCATTGAATATGTCATTACCTCTTCGTCATTAACCCCGATGACCTGCTGCAAATGGAAGATATATGCTGCTGCAAGGACTGATACGGCTACTACAGCAGCTACGATAATAGAGATTATCGGGCACATGCCTGGGGCAGACTCTTTGCCGGAGGACGTTCCTCTGCCGGAGGAGCTTCCTCTTCCAGAGGAACGTCCTCTGGCAGAAAGGACTCCTTTGCATATCCTATCCACAGTGTTTCATGACAAGGATGGGGATGGCAGCCTTTCCCAGAATGATGCAGGTATGGAAGGGGTAGTCCTGTCTATTAAAAATAGGACCCTTCAGTCTTCAGCCTTCATCCTACAGTCTTCAAATACAGCGACAACAACAATTACTGGACAGGCAATCTTCC
>JASEHA010000338.1 GCA_030018795.1 bacterium | reverse complement strand
ACTTTATATTGTGTGGCAAGCCTTGAGAAATCGAGTTTTTACACAGCCTGACGAGAGTTGTCTCATGCAATGGTTATACGACAGATTAAGGTTGACACGACAGTATTCATAATTCTTTAATTACACAAGGAGGTATGCTATGGCGAAAAAGATCTTGGTAACAACAGACAACTCTTCTGCATCATGGGATGCCATTACCTATGCTATTTGTCTGGCTAAAAAGATGGAGATGGAACTGATTGTCCTGCAGGTAATCAATGATTCTGCTTATGTAGAATGGAATGGTGTGCTTGATAATAACCTGCGTGAGGAATTACAGAAGAATGCCATGGAATCCTTGAAGTCTATCTGTGCCTATGGCGAAGAAGAGGGGGTAAAGGTTAACTCATTAGTAAGGTTTGGCAACCCACCCTATGAGATTGTAGAGGCAGCTAATGAGGATAACGATATTATGCTGGTGGTCATGGGATCAACAGGAAAGAGTACTGTGGAAAGATATATGATGGGAAGCTGTACAGAAAAGGTTGCCCATGAAATCAGCCGCAAACTTTTATGCCCATTGGTTATTACGCCAACTAAGGCAAGAATACCAGATGCACGGCTGGAATTGTAGGCTATAGAGACGCAATATCTTGCGTCTCTATACATAATAATAAAATCAGGTAGATAGAGGAAGCCCTTGTGAGATTCAAGGCACTGCTTCGCAATCCACGATTTGTAGGATTCCCTGCTGTTCACTGACCGATTCCTGAGTAGTGCAAATTTTCCTTGATTTTTTGATTCAAATGTAGTAAAATGCAAAAAATCATCCAGTATGCTCAGGAGTTCTGAGATTATGATAAATCAGAAAAAAGCTTCTTTTAAAATAATAACTTATTTCCTTTTATTTGCCTCAATCGTTATACATTTCGAAGGTTTTCACCATGCTTGCGATGAAACTCATTCTGTGTTATGTTATTGTGAATCACCTCATAATGAAACAGATGATTTTTGTCTGGCATGCTGGTGGAGTCAAAACTGCAATACAGATTTCGTTTTTTTAAATACTCCAGATGCTTTACCATTTCATTTTTCCTATATTTTGTTGCCTTTCAACCTTGTTTCTAAGCAAGTTATTGATACAAAATACATTCGCGGCCCTCCCCATAATTTAGTCTAACCACTTGATTTACTCATCTTAATAAATGGTTACTGCAATCCAATGGCAGCTTTGGGCAATGAATCTATTGAAGCTGTGATTGTTGGCGGTATAGGGAAAAGGGCTATTGAGGGACTCAATGCTATAGGGTATAGCTGGGACAGTTCACGAGAATATTCAGGCTTTGCAACATAGATCAATAATTGAGATTACACCGCAGCACGCATGTGGCGGACATGGTCACGGTATGGGTTGTGGACATTAAGAATTGGCTGACAAGACGATACACGGCTGTATGTTATGGCAGCCAGATGAGGTTTGTCGATGTATTAAAAATCTGGAGGTATTAGAAAAAAAATGAAAAGGTATTTAATTGGATTCTTTAGCATTTTTATGCTCTATGGAGGACAGGTATTGGCACAGGAAATCAACAGCATTTCTGCAACTGAAGAAATGACTGCTCCTGCTGCTCCACAAGGGATGCGTGGTGTGCCATTCAACATCCCGGATATTAGTGTTACTGGTGATATTGTTGGCAAGGTAACCAATAATAAGGCTGACAAAGACCGCAACACTGTCCACATTAGGGGGATAGAGCTTGCCTTGCAAGGGTTTATCTATCCTAAGATGCGGGCAGATGTTTTCCTGGCTATGCATCGGCATGGGGATAATGTTAATGCTGAGATATGTGAAGCCTATGTCAGCTTTTTGAATGTGCTTGATGGTTTAGGGTTGCAAGTTGGCAAGCCGCATATTAACTTTGGCAAGATAAACAAGGTGCATCAGCACCATAGACCTTATGTTGACCAGCTACAGGTTATTACTGAATTCTTTGGCGACCATGGATTGGTAGGAGAGGGAGGCAGCTTGAGCTATCTCCTGCCCCTGCCATTTTTTGCCCAGCTTGATCTGGGTGCCTGTCTGGTAGAAGGCCATCACCACGAGCATGAGGAAGAAAAGCCTGAAACGGCCCAGGTGCCATCGGACCAGGGAACAATAACCGTGGCTGTCTATGAGGAGCACGAACACAAGCATAAGGAATTTGGGTTAAGGGATAAGGTTTATACCACCAGGTTGTGGCTCTCTTTCCCACTCATAAATGAATCCGAGTTAGAAGCAGGGATAAGCGGTGCTAAAGGCAAGGGTGCTTGTTATAAAGAACATAAGGATAAGGTAGAGGTTTATGGGGTTGATGTAACCTATAAACTCTGGCCAGGTGCTCAGAACCGATTGATCTTTCAGAGTGAATGGTTGAAGCTAATACGAGAGCTTCCAATAGGTACGCTGAAAAGAACTGGGTTCTACAGTCTCCTTAACTGAATATTCGATAAAGCCAACTGTCTCATAATGCCTCATGTAAAAAGAGCAT
>JASEHA010000337.1 GCA_030018795.1 bacterium | reverse complement strand
AATTGAATGCATCAAGTAGTACACAATAAGAGGCATGAAAGACGTTGCAATCAGTCCAGAGCACCAGTCACCGTTCAATCCGTGTTATCCGTATGCTATCTTTTTCTACATCACTCTTGCTAAAATCTTCTGCAATTCAAGATAAAGCAGGCAGGTATCAGGCAATTCTATTATTGGTCTGCCCTGAAGGTCATACCCTTGCATCAATGTCTCTACAGGAAGGATGCCTGCCAATTCAAGCCCTACCCTTTTTAATTCCTTTTCCCATACATCCGGCATCTCGCCATTATATCGGTTTATTATAAGAAAACATTGTTGCACCTTATTTTCAAGCTCAGCAATCAGCTCTTTTATCCTGATAGCTGTGGTAAACCCTCTGACAGATGGGTCTGAGATAATCATCAATACATCAACATCCCTGTTTGTCTGTCTGCTAATATGTTCAAGCCCGGCTTCATTATCAATAACCACCCAGGGATAGCTTGCAGAAAGCCTTGAAAGGCACTCACGGAGCACATTGTTTGCTGCACAATAACACCCCTTGCCTTCTGGCCTGCCCATGGCTATTAGATCAACCTTATTATCACCCTCAACCAATGCCATGTTTATCTGATAATCAAGATAATCATGCAGGCTCATACCAAAAGGCTTCTCAGTTTTTCCTCCCTCACGAATACTACCAATAGTTTTATGCACCTGCATGTCAAGCAGCATATTAAGGTTTGTACTCGGGTCACCATCTACCGCCAGGATGGGTGTTAGGGAATGTTCTCGGAGGTACCTGATGGTTAGGGCAGCAATGGTTGTTTTACCAACGCCGCCCTTGCCTGCAACAGCAATAACCTTACCCATTTTATAAACTCACCATTGAGGCTGAGGTAATCTCTGGAAGTTCATTTATTTTGGCCAGGACGTGTTCAGGGATAGCACCATCAAGGTTCCAGACAGAGATTGCCTTGCCACCAACCCCAATCCTGGAAAGCTGCATCCCGCCAATGTTTACATTCTCCTGCCCAATAATCGTCCCCACCTTGCCAATAATACCCGGTTGATCGGTTTGATTTAATATCAATAGATGACCAGACGGCACAGCCTCAATATCAAACCCATTTATCTTAAGAATCTTTTCCTCACCAGTCTTAAGTACTGTGCCAGAAACTGTTTGAGATTCTGTAGCAGAGAGGAAAGAGATGGTAATCAGATTTGCAAAATCCTCTATAGCATCGCTCTTGCTTTCAACCACCTTGATCCCACGTTCCCTTGCCATCAAAGGGGCATTTACATAGTTAACCGTTGAATCATGCATGGCACTGGCTAATAAGCCCTTGAGTATAGCTACGGTCAATGGGGTAATATTGTATCTGGCTATATCACCGGTATATTCTATGTTGATATTTCCCAGACCATCCCTTACTAATTGTCCTGCCAGAGATCCTAATCTTTCGGCTAATCCTACATATGGGCCAAGGATAGCCATTACCCCTGGTTCGACTTGCGGGATATTGACTGCATTCCTGGCTGTTTTGCCCTGCAGAGCAGCTACTACCTGATCCACAATATCAATCCCTACATTTATCTGTGCCTCACTTGTTGATGCACCAAGATGAGGGACGGCTATAAAATTATCCAGCTCAAGCAATGGGCTTGCATCAGGCGGCTCTTTTTCAAATACATCTAAGGCAGCACACCCAACCTTGCCTGATTTCATTGCTTCATAAAGGACTGTCTCATCGATAATACCTCCGCGAGCACAGTTGAGTATCATCACCCCATCCTTCATCTGCTCAAACTCCTTTGTGCTAAGAAGCCCTTTTGTCTTTGGTGAAAGCGGGGTGTGAATCGTAATCACATCTGCCTCTTTATAAAGCTCTGGCAGATCAACAACCCTTACCTCTAATTTCTGAGCTGCCTCCTCAGAAATAAATGGGTCAAAGGCAATTATTTTCATACCAAAAGCCTGTGCCCGTTTTACCACCTGTGTTCCAATCCTGCCCATACCAATAACACCCAGTGTCTTGCCAAACAATTCCCGTCCAACAAACTTTTTCCTTTCCCATTTTCCGCTTCGCAATGAGGTATATGATTGCGGAATCTTCCTGGCCATGGCAAGAAGCATGGCCAGGGTGTGCTCTGCTGTAGATATGGTATTCCCATCCGGGGTATTCATCACAATAATCCCTTTCTTTGTTGCTGCCTCAACATCAACATTATCCAATCCAACCCCTGCCCGGCCAATAACCTTACATCTTGTTGCTGCCTCAATTACATCAGCAGTCACCTTTGTCTCTGACCTGACGATCAATCCATCATATTGACCAATACAGGCAATTAATTCCTCCTTTGACATGCCGGCTTTAAGGTCATATTCCATGCCCTCGGCTGCATCCAATACAGCCAAACCTTCTTTTGATAATGGATCACTTATCAATATTCTTGCCATTTTTTGCACTCCTCCTTGTATAAATAATAGGTTCTTTAACAAATCGTGTGGGTAAGCCCATGTCAAACGCATCCAAATAT
>JASEHA010000336.1 GCA_030018795.1 bacterium | reverse complement strand
GCAACCTAAAAAGTTATTCATCAGCGTTCTAACTCTTTTCTGATTCCTTAACTAAATTATGTAGACAAGTTGACTTACCCACATGATTCGTTAAAGAATCAACAAAAATGTGGGATTTAGATGCGTTTGCCCTGGGGCTACTCTCTGTTTGGACAATTCGATAACCTTGATTTCATCAAGAGTAGTTTGAAAGCAGCGAAATTCAAGCATTTCTTCTCATTTTGTCAGCTCTCTGGCAAAGGGAAGCCCCTCTGGCAGTGGCGTAATCCCTGCCAGAGGGGCTATCCCCTTGTGGTCGTGGGGCACCTGTTAAAAAGGTAGTGTAACACATCCATCACACCTGCTCCCAGTCCACAGTGATACGTAGAGGTGAACAACTTATATCCTACACCTCAAATGCAGCCTTGCCATCCTTAAGCATTGATACCTTTTTGCCGTTTGGGCTGCAATGATTGGTCATGATAGGCTCTCCGGGCAGCTTGCAGGTCAGGATCTGATTCCAGTATGCCCATCTAAAGGCAAGCTTGCCCTGATGATTTACCTTGGTCTCCTTTAAGAGGGAGAATGGACCTATGACAGGCAATGGAAACTTGCCTGGCAGTGGTTCTGCCTTATAATTAAAATCAATAAGCAATGCCTTATTAAACCCTGATTCAATAAAACAGTTAGAATGTCCATCAAATTTTGCCTTTGGCTCTTTACCCTTTATCTCGCTTAAAAGATTTTCAGCCATAACCTCAGATTCAAAGTGAGCAACAGAGCCTGCCTTTGATGTAGGCAGGTCAGTTCCATCACCAATAGAATAGATATTATTATGGCCAATAGCCTTCAGGGTATGCTTATCTGTCCGAATATACCCGGCACCATTCCCAAGCCCGGAGTTCTCAATTACCTCTGCCCCCTCAGTTGGAGCGATTGCTACCAGAAGGTCGTAATCCAGTTCCTGCTTGGTATAGGATTTAATCTTTTTATTAACATGGTCAACATAGCCAAGGCTAAAGTCTGTGGTTATCTTGATCCCCTTCTCTTTAGCTATCTCACCAAAAACCTTGCTGGCTATTGGTTTGGTAAATGCACCGGTTAAAGGGGTAACAAGCTCTATCTCTATCCTTTTCCGTATCCCTTTTGTATGGAAATAGTAATCAGCCAGAAAGACAAATTCTATCGGTGCTACTGGGCACTTAATAGGCATTTCAGCAATATTAAAAACCAGCTTGCCGCTATCAAAACGGTCAAGTGCCCGCTGGAGTTTAATCGCCCCGTCCGGAGTATAAAAATCAAATACATTTTTTTCATACCCTTCCCTCATCCCATCTATCTGGTCAGGTATGATGCGGCAGCCAAGCGAGCTAACCAGCCAATCATAGTGAAAGTTTCCTGCTCTGGTTTTGACCACATTGTTCTTAGTGTCTACCTCTGTTATCTCTGCATTAACAACATCAACCCCATTATCTATCAGCCTCCTTGTTGGTTTGGAGACATCAGACAATTCCTGATACCCCTTAAATCTGAATGGAAGAAACAAAAACCCTGGCTGATAATAATGCAGAGAATTCTTATCTATCACCGTTATGTTCCATTCCTGCGGGCTTAATTTCCTCCGAAGATGATTGGCAGACATGGTCCCGCCTGCACCTGCACCGAGAATAACTATCTGTTTCATATCGTTCTACCTCCTTAAAGAATTTTTTAACTACAAATATGTAGTCTACTTTGTTTGGACAATTCGATATCCTTTCCTCTTGCCTCAATCTATGGAATTGGTAGCACAAGCATCTTTGCTTGTGCTTAACAGGCTGGAAGCCTGTTCCACCTTTTTACACACACCAACCAAAACACCTAAATACAACTTGCCTCCTTACCATTTGATTTTTTTAGCTCCCTGACTAAATCTTCAACCGTGGTTGCTTCAAATTTCTTAGCTGCATCATCTCCTACTTGCTGCCAGAAGGATCGAACCGCATTATCTACCGGCTGGTCTGTCTTTATTCCATACCCTGGACAGATACAAAACTCAGGGGCTATGGCTTCAATGATTTTTTTTACAGTTATCGCTGATGGCAGGTCTCTAAAGTGAAACCCTCCGCCAACACCACCCCTGACACTTTCAAGCAGCCCTGTATGCTTTAACTTATTGAGCAGCTGGGCAACAAAAGCAAACGAAATATTTTGTCTGCGGGCAATGTCGTTACCGGTAACAGTTGCCCCTTTCCCCTGCATGGCTATATCAATCATGATTATGATTGCATAATGCACCTGAGCTGGAATTTTCATGATAAAAAGCCCCCTCTAAATAAATATAAATTTATCCATATAGAATATATATAAGTAAACTATATATATATGATAACATGCTCATTGGTATTTGTCAAGAATTTTTTATTCGATGTTCAAGTTTTTTAGTGAACCCAGTGCAAACGCATCTAAATCCCACATTTACAAATGTGGGATAGCACCACAAAAGCAGTTGTTTGCGTGGAATTACAACAGCCTGTGGGTCTTTTGCCTCATACGTTTAGAGTGCATCAACTATATCGATACATACAGATTGTA
>JASEHA010000335.1 GCA_030018795.1 bacterium | reverse complement strand
CTCATCTATTTTTGACTGAAAGAATCGTAGGTTAAAAAACTTGAACATCGAGTAATACATTAATCTCCTTGTGTCTATGCCTGCCCCCAGCTCTTTGACCCAGTCGTTGAGTAAAGTCGAAATGAGCGAAGTTGAAATGACTCTGTTTGACTTGAAATGGCCAGTGTTAATTTCTCTTACAGCGAGACTTTTGCAAAGGGTTTTTCTCTAAGATACTGCATGGTTCAACCTGAAGACATAACTCATCTGAAACACCGCATGCATCCTCTAAGCTTACACCCAATTGATCTGCGGATTCGACGTAAAACTTCACTATCTCCTTCATCCTCTGAACTGCCTTATTAACCGTTTTACCATAGCTATATATCTCCAGCCTTGGACAAGAAACAATATAGCTGGTATCACCTTCCTTAAATATTTCTATTGGCAGCTTCATGAAAAATCTCCTTATTAATCGTGTGATTGGGTAGATAGGCTGTATCCTAAACAACCTGTATCGTTATGCTGTTTCTACCTATATCGACAAATTATAAAAAAAGCTTTAGCTTTTTCATTCCCTTTACACAGAATTGCTTAATATGCCTCAGGGCAAACGCATCTAAATCCCACAATTCCCTCTGACGATAAAGTTTTGTCGATTTTATCCACAATTGTGGATATGTGTGGTGCAGTAGAGACTCGATTAATCGCGTCTCCACAATCTGTATGTATCGATATAGTTGATGCACTCTAAACGTATGGGGCAAAAGCCCCAGGCTGTTGTGATTTCACACAAACAAAGGTTGCAAAAAAACTGCTTTTGTGGTGTTATCCCACATTTGCAGGTGTTGAATTTGAATGCGTTTGACATGAAATTACCCACATGATTCGTTAAAGAACCAAACTTAAACATCGAATAACAGGATAGTATAATGCTAACACAACTTGGATATTTAGATTTTATCAATTGTCTTCCAGTATATTATGGGATATTGGAAGGGAATGTAGGCATTAATGCACAAATAATCAAAGGGTTTCCAAACCAGTTGAATAGCCTGCTTGCTGCAGGAGATCTGGACATAAGCCCTATTTCCTCTATTGAATATGCACGGCACAGTGGTGAATATCTGCTACTGCCGGATATTTGCTTAAATTCTGAGGGTCCTGTCAGGAGTGTTGTTTTGATAAGTAAATTTCCTGTAGAAAAGCTGGATGGCAAGTCCATTGCCCTGCCAACAACCAGTGCGACATCTCAGGTTCTGCTTAAAATACTTCTGTCCCATTTGAATGTTGCCTATGAGATAAAGCCTCCAGAGATTAACTCCATGCTCAGTAGATCAGATGCTGCCCTTTTGATTGGTGATGATGCCTTGCGAATAATGGAAACAGATAATTTGTTTTTGTATGATCTGGCAGAATTATGGCAGGAAAAAACAGGATTTCCAATTGTCTTTGCTGTGTGGGCAGTCAGAAAAGATTATGTCGATAAATTGAATAGCTCTGGAATAATTGATGATATTGCCGATTCCTTAAGAAAATCCTTGAAGTATGGGCTGGCTAACATCGATAGGATTATTGACATGGTATCGCCAGAATTCCCATGTGTAGACTTAGGGGATTATTTCAGGAATCTGAAATATGAATTTGGGGCAAGAGAGAGGGAAGGGTTGTTAGCGTATTATGATTATGCCTTTAGGCTGGGGTTGTGCGAACGGTGTGAGGAGATTGCGGTCTTGTAACACAAGCATCGTGCTTGTGACTCTTATAATGCTCAAGCTGGAAGATGCGAGTTACAATTAAGGCAACGGCTCGACAATCTCATCCCCAACCTCAATCCTTCCTCCATTTATCACCTCAGCGAATACCCCTTCCTTAGGCATAACGCAATCGCCTGCCTGATAATAGATGGCACACCTATTATGGCATACCTTACCAATCTGGGTTATCCTTAACAGCACCTCATCCCCTACCCTGAGCTGGTCACCTATCTTTAGCGAAAGCAGAGAAATGCCGCTGGTAGTGATATTCTCGGCAAAATCTCCTGGGCCAACATCAAGCAGCCCGGCCTGCCGCATCTTTTCAATGGATTCCTCTGCCAACAGGCTTATCTGTCGATGCGCATTTTCACCCTGAGCATGAGGGTCAGGATTGGCATGTCCGTCGTTTTTCAGCCCACAGCCCTCAACCACCTCCCATGCTTCGGTTACTGGCTTTTTCCGCTCTCCCTTATTCTTGCTGATATTTATTGAAACTATCTGTCCCATATTTTTTGTTCCTTTGTAACTATTCAGGTTGTTTAGGCTAAAGGCTATTACTCAATGTTCAAGTTTTTTTGAGGTGATGGGGCAGAAAGTTTGCCATCACCTCAAAACCTTGTATCTGAAAATAGCAGAGCTTATGATGTTATCGATTTTCAAGGTTTATTCCCTCACCCAGCTTCAGGTTTATTCCTCCATTTTTTCTTAGTTATTATAATGGTAGAGGTTTTTTCGGACCAGTAATTATACTCAATACTGGCACAAATTGTGATTTTCCTTATCCTCAGCTTCGTGGCACTGGGTCCGTTCAATGGGAATAGCG
>JASEHA010000334.1 GCA_030018795.1 bacterium | reverse complement strand
ACTGCCAACGGTTCTAATATCGATTCTCTTGACCATCAATCCCATCAAGTAGCCTGTAGGAATTGAGCCTATTAAGTAGGAAATCAGACAAGATATTGTTGTGGTAATTAATATCATTGTTCACCTCATAGTTGGGCTGAAGGCTGAAAGATATTAGGTTCTTCCTCCTCTCTTGCCTAAGAGCCTATAGCCTATCTGCCTGAGTAGTTACCTTAATTTTTCACTTTTCACTTCTTTTTCCCCCTCTGCTTGACCGTAAACTTAATCGGCACACCCTCAAACCCAAACTCCTCCCGGAGCCTTTTCATCAGATACCTGGAATAGGCATCTGTAAAAAGGGTTGACTGGTTGACGAACAGGGCAAATATTGGTGGGCTTGCTTTTACCTGGGTTGCATAATATATTTTTAATTGTTTACCATTGATTGCCGGCGGATGAATATCTTCACAAGCCTTTTCAATTGCCCGATTAAGCCTGCCTGTAGACAGCCATCTCCCATGCTCCTGGGCAGTCTTTTCGACAAGGTTAAGGAGTCTGGTAATCCCCTGTTTTTTAAGGACAGAGATAAAGACTATCCTGACATACCCCAGATACGGGATCTGCTTTTGGATAAAGGCTATGTATTTTTCACGCAGATCTTCGGTTTCCTCTTCTAATGGACGCAGGTCCCATTTGTTTACAGCAATGATGCATCCGCATCCACGAACTTCTATCTTAGATAGAATCTTTTGATCCTGCTCGGTTAATCCCTCATTGCAATCAATCATCAAGACAGAGACAACAGAACGCTCAACCGCATCCAATGCCCTGAGTACGCTTGATTTTTCTACATCCTCTTTTATCTTTGCCTTTTTTCTGATACCAGCGGTATCGATAAGCACAAACTCCTGACCATTCCAGATAATATTGGTATCAATCGCATCTCGTGTAGTTCCAGCCACATCATGCACTAACAGCCTTTCCTCGCCAAGGATGATATTTATCAGGGATGATTTGCCTACATTGGGCTTGCCCACAACAGCTACCGCAATTTGAGGTTTTTTCTCCATAGTTTCCTCGCGTTGAGGGAAATGACCGATTATTCCGTCAAGAAGATCATTGATATTTAAGCCATGAATGCTTGATATGGCTATGGGATTACCCATGCCCAGCCTGTAAAACTCAGAGGTAAGTTCTGCATCACGCAGCATATTGTCAACCTTATTTATTACCAATAGGATAGGCTGGCTTGTCTTATGAAGTATATGAGAAATCTCTACATCCTGAGCCGCAACCCCATCCTTGCCATCGCAGAGAAAGACAATAACATCTGCCTCTTTAATTGCCACCTCTGCCTGGTACCGTATCCGTTGCAGCAGTGGATCATCGGCATTAACCTCAATCCCGCCGGTATCAACAAGGACAAAATCAATCCCTGACCAGGAGACATCAATGTAATTCCTATCCCTGGTTACCCCTGGTGTAGGATGGACAATCGCCTGTCTGGTGGATGAGAGACGGTTGAACAGGGTTGACTTGCCCACATTTGGTCTGCCTACAATAGCTACAACTGGTTTATCCATTTTCCTGTATCCTCGCATAGATTGGCTCAAGTATCGGGATAATCCTGCTGCCTGCTTGCAGTTTTCCCCATTCAAGATCAGAAAGCCGTTGCTCACACAGGGGTTTTTCCATCCCCAGATGTGTCCATATCCTTTCAGCTATCCCTGGGATAAACGGGCTGACAAGAATACTCACAAATCGGATAGACTCAAGCAGATTATAAAGCACACTGCTGAGCTCTGCTGTTCTCTTTTCCTTGAACAGCAGCCAGGGTGAGGTTTTGTCAATATAGCGGTTACATTCTCCAATCAGTTCCCAGATACTGTTTAAGGCATTATGGAATTCCAGCCTGCACATGGATTTATCAACCTCTGGCAGGATTCGCAGGGCTGTTTCCTTAAGTGGATTATCACCCTCTGCTGTTGCTGGTATCCTGTCTTCAAAATATTTATTAACCATAGCATGAGTTCTTGAGACAAGGTTGCCCAGATCGTTTGCCAGCGAGCTGTTTACCTGACGAATCAACGTGGTTTTTGAAAAATCACCATCCTGCCCAAATGGCACAGCCTTTAATAAAAAGTAACGATAACCGTCTACCCCAACCTGATTGATAATGTCATCAGGGTTGACCGCATTTCCAGAGGATTTTGACATCTTCCTGCCTTCAACCGTCCACCAGCCATGGACAGCAACCATCTCTGGCAGTTTGAGCCCGGCAGCCATGAGCATGGTTGGCCAGATAATGGTGTGAAACTTAAGGATGTCTTTGCCCACAACATGAATATCTGCCGGCCAGAGTTTTTCAAACCTTTCTTCATCTTCAACATATCCGGCAGCAGTGATATAGTTTATCAAGGCATCAAACCAGACATAGATAATCTCATTCTTATCAGAGATAGGCACAGGTATGCCCCAGTCAAAGGTAGCCCGGCTGATACTCAAGTCTTTTAGCCCGCCTTTGATAATATTGACTATCTCCTGACGACGGTTTTCAGGCATGATAAACTCAGGGTTTTTATCTA
>JASEHA010000333.1 GCA_030018795.1 bacterium | reverse complement strand
CTTTGCATCATACGCCAGGGTATTTTCCAGAGCAATTGATATATCATTATCAATTTCAGCAAATATCTCCATATTAGAGATATTTTCATTATCTCCAATAAATAATATTCCTATGAGTCTATCTTTACCCATAATAGGCATGGCCATGGTTGACTTTAACAATTCAAAGTCAGCATCTATTGCCTCCCATGTATACTCAAACTTAGGATTTAATCGCAGTCCCTCTTTTATCAATACTTTTTTTCCGTTTTTTCCGTTTTTTCCGTTTTTTATCCACGAAATAATCCCTTTATTCCCCTTAAGCCTTATCTTTCTTCTTTCCTCCTGGCTAAACCCTGTAGAAAAATCCAGGCAATATTCATCCATTTCTTTATCAAGAAGGGTAATGGTCAGGTTTTTTATCTTCATCACATCTGCCACATTTTGTATTGAGGCAAACAATGTTTGCCAGTCAAAGGCAGCAGGTATCGATACCCCTGCCACATCAAGCGAATCCCTTCCCTCAAGAATGTCTCTAAGCATATAACCCTCTGTCAATCGCTGGATTACATTAGTTAGAAAATAAAATATTATTCCGGCAAGGCAAGCTCCTATAATGGTAGCAAGCAATGAGTGAGAACAGAATGTATGAATAAGGATTAAAAAAATACCGGCAATAATAAATTGGGACAAGGACAGGATATGCTGTTTTTTTATGGTTAGCTCAAATTCTATTAATTTATATTTGACGACAACAATTGCTATAAATAAACCAAAGACGCTAAGTCCTACAGACCCAAGGGAATATACATGAATTCCATAAATAGAAAAGGAATCTATTACCCCAGCTATAATCCCCATTCCTGTAGTGCCCAGCATCCAGTGAAGTCGTCTTTTTTCCAGGACAATAGCTGTGCTTAATTTCTTCCAGAGAAGATAGATGCTTGCTGCAAAACAAAACCCAAACAGGATATTATACAGATAATAAAATTTTCCGGCTATTGGTTGATAAAAAGAGTGTTCGTAGGAGACATGATGAATTACCTCTCCTGAAATATTGATTATCAAAAGTATACTGGATAGGATATATGTTAAAATTTTAAGTATTTTCCATAAGTTATCATGGGTTTGAGTTAAAGAGCAAACAAGCTGAAGATAAAATGAGGGGATAAACAAACATCCGACATAAAAAACCTGAGCACAGAATAGGGCTCCCTCATTTGTAGCAGAGAGGCATAAAACCACTATGCCAATCATCCAGATGGTTATGGAGGTAGCAAGTAATGAAAAGGAACGGGAAACATTGGTTGATTTTTTTGCTAACAAGGCAAAAGAGATAAGTAGTAGATTGGTAACAATAGTAACAATTCCAAAAAAACTAAAAAGGATCATAATAATTACTCCACAGTGCAAGCAGGGAACGGTCAGAACTGTTCCCTGCTTTCCTGCTTCCTTAATAAGTGGCTTTCTTCAATTCTGCGACAAACTGTGAGGTTTTTTCAATCAGATTGTGTTCACCTAAGTGATTGGTAATCAAAGAGACAATTGCACTGCCGACAATAGCTGCATCTGCGATTGAGCTTATTTGAGCTACATGTTCTGGACTGGATATGCCAAAACCAACACCAATCGGCTGCTGCGTAACAAGCCGCAATTGTCGGATGTATTCACCTGTATCCTCGCATACCATTTTTCTTATCCCGGTTATTCCGGTTACAGAGACATAATAGATAAACCCTGTGGAATGCTGACTGATCAATCGCATCCTCTCTGGAGGACTGGTTGGAGTAAGCAGAAAAATACAGGATAACCCTGCCTCACAAGCTACTTTTTCTAACAAAGAAGCCTCTTCAGGCGGCAGATCTGGCACGATTACACCATCAACCCCATTTGTTATTGCATCACGAACAAATTTCTCTATGCCATAAGCAAAGACAGGGTTATAATAGGTCATCAAGACAAGAGGTATAGTGGTCTGCTGCCGAAGATTGTTTGCCAATGAAAGAACATCTGTCAATGATACACCATTTTTAAGGGCTTGCTCTGAAGCCAATTGGATTATTGGTCCATCAGCTATAGGGTCAGAAAATGGTACCCCTAATTCAATGATGTCTGCCCCTGCCTTTTCAAATCCTAAAACAAGCTTGCCTGTGGTCTCAAGGTCAGGATACCCAACCATAAGATATGGAATCAAGGCAGTTTCCCCTTTTTCTCGCAATCTGATAAATGTTTCATCAATTCTATTCATCCTGCCTCCTGATAGTCGAATGGTCTCTACAGGTTGTTTCGGCTGAAGGCTGTTAGGTTTTGTTCTTTTGCCTGCAGAGCAGCCTATCTGCCTAAATAATCATTAATATTTTAACATATCTCTTATGGATTGTCAACAATAAGTTTGGGGAGACAGCAATTCTCATTATGACAGATTTGTGTAAGGATAAGGAAAAGGGGGGAGTGGGAAAATGGGAAAAAATAGGGAAAATAGTCGAAAATTTGGTGGTGGGTGAGATTAGCCTACAAGCTATTATTGTGTACTACTCTCTTATTGTGTACTACTTGATGCATTCAATTCGTAATGGAAGAGAGCAAGGCA
>JASEHA010000332.1 GCA_030018795.1 bacterium | reverse complement strand
TGCTCTTTTTACATGAGGCATTATGAGACAGTTGGCTTTATCGAATATTCAGGGCTGAAAAATTATTATTGCAATTTCATATGTATTGATATATAATAAAGGCATGTACGATTACGCAGCTCAAAGGATTTCTCAAATGATGCAAGATGATTGGATTACAAGAATATTGTCTCAAGCAAGGTATAAAAATATAATTGCCATGCTGCTCATTGTTGGTGTTGCCCTACTCTTCTTTTTCAGTGTTACTTTTAGCAATTATACCTTTGGATATGGAGACCTGCATCGCTATTTTTACCCCTTAAGGTTTTATGTTGCCTCATGTATCAAGAGCGGGATATTGCCACTCTGGAACCCTTATCTGTTTTCTGGATACCCTTGCTTTGCTGCCCTTCAGCTGGGAATTTTTTATCCTGTATCCATACTCGTCTATATTCTGCCGTTTCATCTCGGATTTAACCTTTACATCGTCTCACACTTTCTGCTTTCCGGCATATTCATGTATCTCTTGATGAGGGAATGGAAAACAGGGTTTACTGGCTCAATTATCTCTGCCTTAAGCTATGCCCTTGGCGGATACATGCTCTCTGTGGTGGATATGTTGACCACGCTTTCTGCTGCTGCATGGACACCGCTTATTTTTTTGTTTTATACAAAGGCATTAGCAGCACGCAAAGACGCAATGGAGCAGAAACACAAGAGACACAGAGGCATGACTCAAGGATTCAGGTATACTATCCTGACAGGCATCACTCTTGGCATTGCCTTTCTTGGCGGAGAACCGTCTGTATGGTACATGGTTTCCATGGCTCTTGGGCTCTATGCCATCTATTCCTTGCCAGGTCATGAGGGGGCAGTACGCACCTTTATACTCTCTTTTTTGATCAGCATTGCCTTCTTCCTTCCTCAAATGCTGCCATTGTTAGAGCTTATTTTCTACTCAACCAGAAGCAACGGCATGGAGCTTTCACAGGTAATCAGCTTCTCCTTAAAGCCATGTGAGGTATTTAACCTGATATGCCCATTTTTTACTGGTAATTATGTTGACAAGAATCACTTCTGGTTTGGTCAGAGCTGGCTTGAAAGCATTTATTTAGGGATATTGCCGTTTTTGCTGGCTATGTTTGCTATCTTTACTGGTACAAAGAGGTTCTGGTCCCTGCTGCTGCTGCTCTTTCTGCTTATTGCCACAGGCAGTATCTATCAGTTCCTTTATCAATACCTGCCTGGTTTTAATCTTATCCGCTACCCGGTTAAATTCTTTTCCATAGCAGCCTTTGCCTTATCAATTCTTGCTGGATTCGGGTATGAGTCTATGAATAAACATAGGAAATGGTTTGGCCGGCTTATTGTTGTTTTTATGCTTGGGTATCTTGCAGTATATTTATCATGCTGGCTTTTTAGCCCTAAGTTTATCCCCTGGATAGCTGCAAACTGGCACACTACAACGACAATAGACAGGTTAACCATCTGGTATAATGCCACCCTTAGCCATGCAGGGATTGTCTTAATTGTCCTGTTTATCAGTACCATAGCTATGTTTTTGTATTGGAAAGGCATGATTCAATCATGGGTATTTTCCCTGGCTATCATTGCTATGGTTATCTTTGACCTTTTTCTTGCCAATGAGAAAATAAATCCTGTGTTTGATTCAAGGCTTTATAGCCATACATCCAGTGCTGCTGCCTTTCTAAAACAGGATACAACCTGCTTTCGCATGTACATGGAACCAGAGACCGAAAAATATTATCGAATCATCCGTGGAAAGAGTCTGGATGAAGCCCTTAAAAGTGTACAGGATACACTGGTGCCAAACGCAACCCTATTCTATAATCTGTTTGCTGCCTGGGGATATGAATCAATAAATATCAATGATTATTCAAGGGTTATAGACATGATTAATCATCCGCCAAAGAGGCAGTCTGCTGGATTATACCATCTGCTGGATATGCTCAATATCAAGTATATCCTCTCCTGCTTTCAGGTGCAAAATCCAGGATTTAAGCATATCTATAATGATGAAAAAATAAACATATATGCCAATCCAGACTATCTCCCAAGGGCATTCATGGTACCTGAATGTATGGTTATCAAGGATAGGGCAAGGATATTGGAGAAACTCATGGATATTGACCCAGGACAGGTGGTTGTTCTTGAAGCAGGAGAGCCGTTAGCCGTTAGCAGTCAGCAGTTAGCTGGAGTGACAAAAGTGGCAGAAGTGGCAGAAAAAGTTCGGATTGTACAGTATCAGCCAAATACAGTGCTTATCCAGGCAGATACTGCCAGAGGCGGTTTTTTATTCCTTAGCGATACCTATTATCCAGGGTGGTCTGCCAGGGTAGATGGGGTAAAGACAAGGATTTATCGGGCAAACTATGCCTTTCGAGCAATCTATCTTAAGCCTGGCTCGCACAGGGTAGAATTCAGGTATATGCCAGACAGCCTGCTGATTGGCTGCTGGGCAAGCTTAATAGCTATATTGCTGTGTATCGCAAGCGGATGGTGTCTGGCTCGTGTCGCGTCAACCATCAATTGTCGGATAGGTTAATGTAGGGGCGGGGTTTCCCC
>JASEHA010000331.1 GCA_030018795.1 bacterium | reverse complement strand
GGCAATTCTATGAGGATTGTGTGATTTGAATTTTGCTTTATCGAATATTCAGTTTCAGCCACTCGAGAGCATTGCAAGCAGTTTCCCTTAAAGTCAAGTAAAACTTCTTGACAATATTATGATTACATATTATAATAAATCCAGAAGAAATGGAATTACTGTAGAACAGGCTTCTTCCATTCTGGCTTCTAACATTCCGAATTCTATTATTAGACTTCTGCAAAATGGATAATTTGTAAGGCAAACAGATGGTAGCCGCAACCTTTAGGTTGCGTAATGTGTTGCAGATTAATTCGCAGGCTAAAGCCTGTGGCTACCAATTTTGCATTTTGCACAAGTCTAAATTCTATTATAACAAAGGAGAAATCCCATGCAGAAAAAAATCTTATGGATCAAAAAAACCGTGAAAACCGTGGGTTTTTTTGTAATGTTCTTGTATGTTTATGCAGGTGCTATAGAGGCAGCACATCCAACACATCCAGCAAAAGCAGCACATCTATCAAAGGCAGCAAAGGCATCGCCTCTGGCAAATGTTTGGCATGTAAATATCCATGATTCTGTAACCAGGGATAATTGGACACACATCCCTCCAGCCATTGAAAGGTTGTATACTAAAAACCTTGATCCTGATGTTAAGCCATCCTCATACCTCAGCTTTGACCGTGACAAGTCCTTAACCAAGGGTGAATTAGCAGTAATGATTGTTAAGCTTCTGAATAAACAGCAGGAGGCACAACAGTATCGTCAGGAGATTGCCTCTCTTAATAATAGCCCTCTATACAATGTTTCACCCTACCTTGGCTGGGTGGAAACCTGTCTGAAGTATGGCTATATGGACAATGAACTGATTCCGAACTGGTCAATGGATAAGGGGTTTAACCCTGATGGGACAGTAACCAAGGGAGAGGTGCTGGTTACACTAATAAAGCTCATTAATGATATTTATCCTGAGTCATTGGGTCAGGAAAGCATTATTACCCCGCCTGAATTGGATGGGGACAAATCCTTTGCTGTGCAGAGAAACCTTGCTTCACTGGCAGACCTCTGGCCAAGGGAGAAGGATGGAAGGTTTGTCCATGGCATCTTAGCTGAGGCAATTGCCTTGAATCGTAAGCTTACACAAATAAAAACACAAACAGACAGGGATAAACCCTGTCCCTACAGTGAACCATACCCTGGTTTTATCCTCACAGCCAGGAAATATCTACTTGAATCCTCTCCATATGACCGCTCCAGAACACAGGAGATTATAAGCAATACCTATGGAATTACTGCAAAGGGTAGGATTAATTCACGAAGTACAGCCAGAAGATATTGGGCATGTCTTCTATTCAGTAAGTGTTTTGCAGGTGAGTTTGTGCCGACAAATAGAAAAACTCCTATTTCTGTCCACTCTGCTCATCAGGGAGACAGTGAATCAATTTCCGCATTTCCGCCAGATGAACCAATAGCATATGGGATATTTCAGGATAGATGGGATTTGACAGGCAGGATAGGGAGTATTACTAAGGCTAATCTGGAAAACAATACCCTTAATGTAATAAAGGATGACGGTACTGCTGTTGAGTTGAAGATATTTGACCACTCTTACATCTACCTCCTCTGTCCAAAAAAGGCTTATCTAAAAGAAAAGATTGGTAAGGTATATGCCCCAAATAATAACATTTATCAAGACGATAAGGATATTGGTCAGGCAAGAGGCTATAAAAGGTTTTACTGGATGATGATGGATAACAGCAGTATTACAGAGGTGCCGCTTGATAATAAAAATCCATATCGTCCACTGATGAAGATATACCGTGAAACTACCATGGCAATTGGTCCGCATGAAGGCTATAAAGAGGTAGACTTTCCAGAAAAGAGGGAGATAATGTTTGGATTTCCCAATAACCCACAACGAGTTAATAAGGATATAACCTATGTGGATGTTGATATTGAAAAGGCATGTGAGCTTCACTGGGGTCTTTATCATAATGAACGGGTTGAGATGACATTTGTTAATGAGCCGTGTGAGTATAAAACAGGTAAGCAATTTTTTAACATAACCCTTCATGAGGCAAATAAACTCTATCAAGGCAAGATAATCAGGGCATATTTTATCCCTAATCGGCAAATCTATGACCAGTCACCTATCAAAAACTATGCTGGATTTATAGAGATTACCCCGGATGATGAGTGGGGGACATGGCATGGGATTCGTTCCAATAAATATCCAATTATGTGTAAATCATGGTTTGATCTGAAAGGAAGGTGTACCATGATCGATACCAAACTATCTGCTGATGTCTTTAGAATTGATACAGATAACTTTGTCTATGATGCTGATGATATGGGCGAGGATACATCACCAATCCTTATCCCATTGGGGTATAAATATTTCTTATCCTTGGCACAAAAGACACAGGATAAGCTGCAGGGCTTTCAATTCCGTAACCCTGCAGCAAATAACCTTCTGGAACAACAATTCTATATCCAATTAAATGAAAAGGGCAGGGTAATGTTTCTTGAGTCAGATGTAATAGAAAAATAGGGTTCTTTAACAAATCGTGTGGGTAAGGTAATGGGTTAGAATCAGAAAAGAGTTA
>JASEHA010000330.1 GCA_030018795.1 bacterium | reverse complement strand
TTGCCACTACATATTGTGCCCAATAATAGCTTGTAAGCTAATCTCACCCACCACCAACAATCGATAAATTTTTAATTGACTTAAGTAGAAATGTATGGTATATTGTAATTATTCAGTTAATACTCGATGTTCAAGTAGTTGCAGGATAGGCGAGACTTTGTTTCACGCTTCATTGAAACAGTAACAATTTTAGACAGTTTAATGGCTATATTTTGAGTTCTTTGGTAAATAAGGAGCAATAATCGCATTGAAAGGGGAAAAGGTTCTTGATGCCATTTTACGGTCATCGATAATAAATATTGTTGCAAGGGGTTTCGGGTATCTAAAAAATGTAGCTATTGCTGTCTTAATCGGCTTTAATGCTCAAACCGATGCCTTTTTTATGGCATTTACCCTGATAAGTATCTTCCTTACCTTTGCAGATGTCTTTGATTCCATTGGTGTCCCAAATTTAGTCAGGGCAAGGGAAGAAAGCAGGGAAAGATTTTTAGAGTTAAGCGGTCTCCTTCTTACCTTTACCACTATTCTTGCGGTTCTTCTGGTAATAATCTCTATTTTTTCCTATCCATTGATCTCAAAGATAGCCATTGGTTTTACAGATGACAAAAGAGGGTATCTGTCGTTTTATTTCTATCTTCTTCTGCCTTATCTATTTTTTAACTTCTTTTTCCATCATTTTGGAGCAATCTTGAGAAGCGAGAGATTGTTTACCCCTTTCTTTATAGGGGAACTGATATTTTCAATGTTTAGCTGCATATGTATTGTCATAGGATTATTAATCTATAAAAATCCAGCAGCACTACCTGTATCGTTTTCCATAGCTCAAGTTATTGCAACAGGTTATATGGTTTTTGTCGGGAGGAAACATCTTCGCCTGTCCTTTTTTATAGATAATACCTCAAAAGAGATATTAAGGCAATTCTTTTATCTAATAGGTTTTTATGGAATAGTTCATCTCTTTACAGTTGTAGATAAAGCCTTTGCCTCTATCTTGCCGACAAAATGTATAACAGCCCTGTCTTATGGATTATTGATAGCCTTAGTCCCAAAGGGTATCTTAAAGTTAGAAAATATAGCCATCACATCCCTTTCAGAGGCTGAGGCTGATATAAAAAAGCTTATTTTTTATGTGAAAAAGATAATATTGGTAAGCTCTCTTTTTACTATTGGTATATTTATATTTGCCCCTATCTTAGTTAAACTTCTTCTGGGATACGGTCGTCTCTCCCAGGAAGATCTAATGCTTACAGTAGAGGCTGCTAAGTATTATGCCTTAAGCCTACCTTTTATCTTTTTATGGCCCATATTTTACAGGTGGTTTCAAATAAAAAATACCCTCAGGTTTGTTTTTATTATTTGTACTATTTCTGTATTAGCCATGCTTTTTGCAGACTATCTGTTTATTATTGTGCTTAATATGGGAATAAAGGGGATAGCTCTTGGCAGCTTTATTGCCAATGGCACACTCTGCATATTGTCGTATCTTATTATCGTTAATCAAGAGAAAGGGTTAAAGGAGTGATATGGAATCAAGACCACTTGTTGTGATTGCCGGGCCAACCGGGATTGGCAAGACAGATGTGGCTCATCAGCTTGCCATGGAGATGAATGGTGAGATTGTATCGGCTGATTCAAGACAGATATACCGCTATTTAGACATTGGCACAGCCAAACCATCCCTTGAGTTTCGAAGCCAGACCCCATATCACATGGTAGATATTGTTGATCCGGATAAAGATTTTAGCGTGGCTAATTTTAAGCAGCAGGCAGAGATAATTATTGACCAGATTCATCTTCGTGGCAAATTGCCTTTTCTGGTTGGTGGAACCGGTCTTTACATCAAGTCTATTGTTAGTGGATTATTTCCTTCGCCACCGCCATTGCCTTGCTTTCGCCAGCAGCTTCAGGAAGAGGCATCAAGGTTTGGAACAAATCATCTTTATCAGAGGCTGCTCGAAATTGATCCAGAAACTGCCTCAAAGATTTCAGGCAATGACTTGCGTCGAATTATCCGTGCCCTAGAGGTTTATCATCAAACTGGCAAGCCAATCTCTTATTTGCAACGCTCTGCTACAACCACAAAGGATTATTCTCTTATCATGATATGCTTGAATCAGGACAGGCAGCATCTGTATGCCCAAATTGAGCAACGGGTAGACAGGATGATTGAGATGGGATGGGTAGAAGAGGTTCGCAGATTATTGGAAAAGGGATATTCATCTGCCTCTGGCTTAATCTCTATGGAGGCTCTTGGGTATCAGCAAATAATAAAATATCTGCAGGGTATATACAGCCTCAAGGAGGCAATATCTGCAATAAAGCAATCCTCCCGCCAGTTTGCAAAACGGCAAATTACCTGGTTCAAGGCTGACCCAAGGTACAATTGGTTTGAACCAGAGAATATAGCAGGGATAAGGAACTGTGTCAAAAGCCATTAATTTCATCCATCAATGCCTTAACAATCCTTTCCTGCGACACCTTATAAGGTGGGGTGGTGGGTGAGAATAGCTTACAAGCTATCATTGGGTACAATATGTAGTGTCATGTCAACTCTCAATTGTCGGATAGATGAGATAGATGGGTTAGCACCCATCCTACA
>JASEHA010000032.1 GCA_030018795.1 bacterium | reverse complement strand
CCACCACACTCGTGCTGCCTGTCGCATAGCTTAGTCCCACTTCATCAATAGCTGTGGCCTGGACTGTATATGTCCCGTCAATCATATTACTCGTATTCCACGAAACATTAAATGGTGAGGTTGTGTCCACACCTATGGTGTATGTGCCAGCACTTGAGCCATATTCAAACACTACCCTTTCAATATCTGCATGGCTTGTGTTGTAGCTTACTGTCGCTACACCCCTGATAAGTGAGGCTGCAGTGATACTGCCAGCTGGCTGAGTATTGTCCACCTCGATACTCAACCCCTCTGAATCAAGGCTATTTCCAGCACCATCTATACATCTGGCAGACAGGGTATGACTGCCCTCACTTAAGGTGGTTGAGTTTACAGCTATTGCCCATGGAGAGCTCGTCCTGCTCCCTATCAATGTCGCACCATCATAGAATTCTACTCGAGCAACGTTGATAGCATCTGCTGCCACTGCCTCTATGCTGAATGTCCCGCTAACATGCGCGCCATGCTGCGGACGGATTATTCCCACGCTTTCTGGAATGGTGTTGTCAACAATAATGCTTATCATCTGGCTGCTTGTCCCATTGCCAGCAGCATCTATTGCCTTAAAGTATACGCTGTGTGCACCATCATTTGCGGCTGTTGTTGCCCAGGTAGCATTAAACACACTGCCTGAACCTTGCGTGGACAACACACCATCTACATAGAACTCAACCCTGTCAACAGCGTTTGTATCCTGTGCTATTGCAGTCAGGGTGATGCTGCCACGATATGTTGTCCCGCTAATTGGCGAGCTAACTGTCAGTGTTGCACAAGGCGTGGTATCAAGCACAATGGTATCATTGGCTGTATACACATTCCCGGCATTATCCTTTACCTGATAGGACACGGTTTTTACACCATCACCACTGCTAAGCTCCCATTGCTTGACCACATTTGCCATCTCCCAGGCAGAGGTAAATGTGCCATCATTGCTGTACCTGACAGAGGCAACACCTGAAGTATCATCGCTGTATTCCAATCTCAGGGTTACAAAACGTGAACTGGTATATGCTGCCCCACTATTTATCGTTATTGTCCCTTGCGGCAGTGTGCCGTCATAGAGAATGGTTGTGGTAAGTGTTGATACATTGCCAGCTGTATCCTGTATGGCATAATATATTATCCTGTGGCCTGTACTGCCAAGTGTCAGGCTGTATGTGGCTGTTGGTGTCCCCCACCCTGTCCAGACACTGCCATTATCGCTGTAGTTGGCTGATACCACCTGACTGGTGGCATCATGATAGCTTAAGCTCAAGATTACGGTATTGGTATTTGTGTATGCCGCAGCCGAGACACTGCCAACTGGTGCTGTATTGTCCACAATCACCAGCCTTGCCTCTGTTTCACCCATATTGCCAAGACTATCTGCACAACGCAATCTGAGGCTGTGTGCCCCATCTGCCCAATTAACTGTATTCCAATCACTAAGTGCAGTCCATGTCCCGCCGTCAACCCTCATCTCAATACTGCCCGGAGTATGGCTGTCAGCCCATTGCGAGGTTATGGATACTGTCCCTCTAATGACTGCTCCGGCTACAGGTGCAGTGATTGTTCCAATAGGTGCGGTATTATCAATACAGCTTGTGCTGCTTGTAGCATAGAGTAAGCCCACCCCATCAATAGCTGTGGCAATGACGGTATATGTTCCATCCACCATATTCGTTGTGTTCCATGAGGTGTTAAACGGTGTGATTGTGTCCACACCTATGGTATATGTCCCGGCACTTGAGCCATACTCAAAGATTACCCTGACAACGTCTGCCTCACTTGAGGTAAATGTTACTGTAGCCATACCCTTAAGCAATGCACCAACACTGACACTGCCTGTTGGCACAGTATTATCTATCCTCACGCTTATGCTGTCTGAGCCTATCTCACCATTGATGTCATATGCATACACCTTTAGCGTGTATGTGCCATCTGGTGTAAAGCTTGTTGTTCGCCACGTCCCCATCCAGCCATCTGAACCAAGGCTATCCACACTCCTTGTTCCATTTGCACCCTGCAGATTCCATGTGGTTGTTGTCCCTGCAAGTGCTACCTCAAACTCGCACCTGACCGTTGTATCCGGTGCAGTTGCCTTTACTGTAACGCTGCCTGTTACCCTTGCCTCAGGCAGTGGTGTTACTATGGTTACTGGTGTGGATGCATTGCCTACTACCACTAATCTCATATCGCTGCAGCCAACATTGCCGGCTGCATCCTGTGCTCTGATAACAAAGACATGCGAGTCATCGCTTATGCCGGCTGTATTCCAGGTGTATGTCCCTTGCAGCACGGACGCTGCCCACTGGCTCACCTGAACAAAAGACCCACCATCTATTTGAATGCTTGGTGTGCCAACTATTTGCTGATCCACACTGAATGTAATCGCCACAGTACCCTTTACCACAGCAGACGCTGCCGGGCTATTTACTGTTATCTGCGGCACAGATGTATCAACCATAATACTATCGCTGACAACCGTTGATGTATTCCCACACCTATCCATAAGCTGCATGGACACTGCCTGCGTCCCATCTGCATCAAATGCCCACATCCTCATCCCGGCTATTTGCTCCCAGTCTGCCCAGTTTGTCCCATCTGTCCCGTACCTAACCAGCTCTATACCCGATGAATTATCGCTAAATGAGGTATTCAGCCTTACCTGCCGGCTGGTAGTATATGTGGCAGCCTCGTTTATGGTCAGGGTGCCCATTGGCACGGTATTATCATACATTATCTTGTCTGTGGTTGTGCCATCGATATTGCCTGCATTGTCCATAAACCTTACATGAACATAGCGATAGCCATTGGTTGTTGTCCCGCCTGCACCATTAATCATGCTCCATGAAAGCGTTCCGTACATGTATGCCTGCCATGCTGACCAGCTTGCACCATCGTTTGACAGGCTCATGCTGCCAACACCTGACATCTCATCACCGGCTGATAGGCTTAAGGTTACCGTGCCATTATTTGTATACAGGTCATCCTCATTGACCAATACACGGCATCCTGGCCCCTGTCTGTCAAGGATGATTGAGTCAGCACAGACTGCCTCAAGCCCTGAGGCATCGATTATCTTAAAGTAGACCCACTTTGTGCCGTCTGAGCCTTCAAGTATCCAATTGTTATACGTTGATGGTGTGCCAGAAATGCTTGTCCATGTAACACCATTGTTGCTAATGGCTATACTTGCTGCCTCACCGGCAATCTCATATGTAAACCCTAAATTAACACTGCTTCCGGTTGCATACACTGCCCCGCCAGCTATGCTAACCGTTCCCACTGGTAGAGTAGCATCATACAGAATAGTATCGCTTATGGTAGCCACATTACCGGCATTGTCCTTCACTTGAGCATCTACTGAGCGATTACCGCTCACGCCGCTTGCCAACAGCCACTGCCTCACACTGCCTGCCCCTTCCCATGGTGTCCATTCACCACCGCTGTTCCTGTATCTGATAAGGCTGACATCGCTTGAGTATGCAAGGCTCAAAACCGCATCAAGGCTGGTGGTATATGTGTTGCCACTGTTAATGCTCAATGTCCCTGTTGGTGAGGCTGTATCTGCCACAAAGCTGCCTGAAGCTGTGCCCACATTGCCACCATTATCTGCCCTGTCTGTCCCTGTTGCCAGAATGACTGCGGTTCCATCATACCCTTGAATCACGGTGTATGTGCCTGTCCATTGACGGCTGAACCCTGTCTCAAGTATCATACTGACATTTGTTGCTGATGTTGTCCCTGCCTGTAGAACACTGACCGTTGGTGCTGCCAAAAGATCTTCTGTTGCTGCCACCGTTATCCTCACGATAGAAGAGCCTGATGCCGGGCTTGGTGTGGCTGTAATGCTTAATGCCGGTGCAGTAGCATCTGCCTTAAGGTGCATCTCCCGGCTATAGCCAACATTACCGGCTGTGTCTGTGCCCTTGATCCTGACAGTATGCTCGCCATCGATTAAAGACACGCTGTATGTGCCCATATTGCTTGACCACTGGCTGGCTGCGGTCCATGTCCCGCCATCTATGGATACACATGGTGTGCCAACTATTTGCGTTGTTGTATCCATCCCGCTGAATCTAATACTAACCGCTGCCCCCTTGATTAGTGCCCATTCGGCTGGATAATCCACGCCAAATACTGGGGCAGTATTATCCATCCTGCAAGTTGTGCTGGCTTGAGAGCTTAAGCCTACCAAGTCAATGGCAGTTGCCAGCACAGTATATGTGCCGTCCGCCATATTGCTCGTGTTCCAATTCATGGTAAATGGTGAGGTTGTATCCACACCAATGGTATATGTGCCAGCACCTGATGAATATTCAAAGACCACCTGAACTACATCTGATGAGACACCAGTTGCAGTTATTGTCGCCACCTTTGGCCCGCCAACAATACTTGCCACACTCACCCCAACAGCTGGTGCCTCATTGTCCACAACCACATTGTAGTTGACATCACTTGCCAGCATACTGCCTGAAACATTGTAACTGACTGCCCGCACATTGTATGTCCCGGATGCACTGGTTGTCCATGTAGCTGTCCAGCCGCTTTCGCTTGATGTATCTGTGCCAATGGTTGTCCATGTGTCAGCTGGATACTCATAGGCAAACACCACTGAGGCAACATCACCGCCAGCTACTGCCTCAACAATTATTGTCCCGCATATCCGTGATGATGCTGCTGGTACTATCAATGTCAACGCCTCATTAGCATTGTTTGTCTCATATGACCTTATTTGCGAATAGCCAACATTGCCGGCTGTGTCTACTGCCTTTATCTGCACCAAGTAAACACCATCATTGAGCACCCCTGTATCCCATGTGTATGTGCCGTAAACAAGCCCTGTATTTGTCCCCCAATTAGTGGCTGTGTATTCATTGCCAGCAATAATTATTGTCGGTGTCCCTATGCGCCCTGTTATCCCATCCTGACCGCTAAAGGTAATGTTTACCATACCTTGAACCACGCTTGAGCCTGCTGGTGAGCTAAACAGAAGCACTGGTGCTGTATTATCCACCACACTCGTGCTGCCTGTCGCATAGCTTAGTCCCACTTCATCAATAGCTGTGGCCTGGACTGTATATGTCCCGTCAATCATATTACTCGTATTCCACGAAACATTAAATGGTGAGGTTGTGTCCACACCTATGGTGTATGTGCCAGCACTTGAGCCATATTCAAACACTACCCTTTCAATATCTGCATGGCTTGTGTTGTAGCTTACTGTCGCTACACCCCTGATAAGTGAGGCTGCAGTGATACTGCCAGCTGGCTGAGTATTGTCCACCTCGATACTCAACCCCTCTGAATCAAGGCTATTTCCAGCACCATCTATACATCTGGCAGACAGGGTATGACTGCCCTCACTTAAGGTGGTTGAGTTTACAGCTATTGCCCATGGAGAGCTCGTCCTGCTCCCTATCAATGTCGCACCATCATAGAATTCTACTCGAGCAACGTTGATAGCATCTGCTGCCACTGCCTCTATGCTGAATGTCCCGCTAACATGCGCGCCATGCTGCGGACGGATTATTCCCACGCTTTCTGGAATGGTGTTGTCAACAATAATGCTTATCATCTGGCTGCTTGTCCCATTGCCAGCAGCATCTATTGCCTTAAAGTATACGCTGTGTGCACCATCATTTGCGGCTGTTGTTGCCCAGGTAGCATTAAACACACTGCCTGAACCTTGCGTGGACAACACACCATCTACATAGAACTCAACCCTGTCAACAGCGTTTGTATCCTGTGCTATTGCAGTCAGGGTGATGCTGCCACGATATGTTGTCCCGCTAATTGGCGAGCTAACTGTCAGTGTTGCACAAGGCGTGGTATCAAGCACAATGGTATCATTGGCTGTATACACATTCCCGGCATTATCCTTTACCTGATAGGACACGGTTTTTACACCATCACCACTGCTAAGCTCCCATTGCTTGACCACATTTGCCATCTCCCAGGCAGAGGTAAATGTGCCATCATTGCTGTACCTGACAGAGGCAACACCTGAAGTATCATCGCTGTATTCCAATCTCAGGGTTACAAAACGTGAACTGGTATATGCTGCCCCACTATTTATCGTTATTGTCCCTTGCGGCAGTGTGCCGTCATAGAGAATGGTTGTGGTAAGTGTTGATACATTGCCAGCTGTATCCTGTATGGCATAATATATTATCCTGTGGCCTGTACTGCCAAGTGTCAGGCTGTATGTGGCTGTTGGTGTCCCCCACCCTGTCCAGACACTGCCATTATCGCTGTAGTTGGCTGATACCACCTGACTGGTGGCATCATGATAGCTTAAGCTCAAGATTACGGTATTGGTATTTGTGTATGCCGCAGCCGAGACACTGCCAACTGGTGCTGTATTGTCCACAATCACCAGCCTTGCCTCTGTTTCACCCATATTGCCAAGACTATCTGCACAACGCAATCTGAGGCTGTGTGCCCCATCTGCCCAATTAACTGTATTCCAATCACTAAGTGCAGTCCATGTCCCGCCGTCAACCCTCATCTCAATACTGCCCGGAGTATGGCTGTCAGCCCATTGCGAGGTTATGGATACTGTCCCTCTAATGACTGCTCCGGCTACAGGTGCAGTGATTGTTCCAATAGGTGCGGTATTATCAATACAGCTTGTGCTGCTTGTAGCATAGAGTAAGCCCACCCCATCAATAGCTGTGGCAATGACGGTATATGTTCCATCCACCATATTCGTTGTGTTCCATGAGGTGTTAAACGGTGTGATTGTGTCCACACCTATGGTATATGTCCCGGCACTTGAGCCATACTCAAAGATTACCCTGACAACGTCTGCCTCACTTGAGGTAAATGTTACTGTAGCCATACCCTTAAGCAATGCACCAACACTGACACTGCCTGTTGGCACAGTATTATCTATCCTCACGCTTATGCTGTCTGAGCCTATCTCACCATTGATGTCATATGCATACACCTTTAGCGTGTATGTGCCATCTGGTGTAAAGCTTGTTGTTCGCCACGTCCCCATCCAGCCATCTGAACCAAGGCTATCCACACTCCTTGTTCCATTTGCACCCTGCAGATTCCATGTGGTTGTTGTCCCTGCAAGTGCTACCTCAAACTCGCACCTGACCGTTGTATCCGGTGCAGTTGCCTTTACTGTAACGCTGCCTGTTACCCTTGCCTCAGGCAGTGGTGTTACTATGGTTACTGGTGTGGATGCATTGCCTACTACCACTAATCTCATATCGCTGCAGCCAACATTGCCGGCTGCATCCTGTGCTCTGATAACAAAGACATGCGAGTCATCGCTTATGCCGGCTGTATTCCAGGTGTATGTCCCTTGCAGCACGGACGCTGCCCACTGGCTCACCTGAACAAAAGACCCACCATCTATTTGAATGCTTGGTGTGCCAACTATTTGCTGATCCACACTGAATGTAATCGCCACAGTACCCTTTACCACAGCAGACGCTGCCGGGCTATTTACTGTTATCTGCGGCACAGATGTATCAACCATAATACTATCGCTGACAACCGTTGATGTATTCCCACACCTATCCATAAGCTGCATGGACACTGCCTGCGTCCCATCTGCATCAAATGCCCACATCCTCATCCCGGCTATTTGCTCCCAGTCTGCCCAGTTTGTCCCATCTGTCCCGTACCTAACCAGCTCTATACCCGATGAATTATCGCTAAATGAGGTATTCAGCCTTACCTGCCGGCTGGTAGTATATGTGGCAGCCTCGTTTATGGTCAGGGTGCCCATTGGCACGGTATTATCATACATTATCTTGTCTGTGGTTGTGCCATCGATATTGCCTGCATTGTCCATAAACCTTACATGAACATAGCGATAGCCATTGGTTGTTGTCCCGCCTGCACCATTAATCATGCTCCATGAAAGCGTTCCGTACATGTATGCCTGCCATGCTGACCAGCTTGCACCATCGTTTGACAGGCTCATACTGCCAACACCTGACAATGGGTCATAGGCTGACACGGTTAGGGTTACTGTGCCATTATTGGTATACAAGTCATCCTCATTGACCAAAATGTGGCATCCTGGCCCTCTGGTATCAAGCACTATGGTATCAGTCAACTCAATGGTATCACCCTTGTAATCCCTTACCTGATAGTATACTCGCTTGGTGCCATCGCCAGCAGCAAAGGTAAGAGCAACTGTCCCTGTAGTACCAACCGGTGTTGTCCATGTACTCCATGTTACACGGTCATCAACACTGAACCTGACCCCCTCAGTATCAATTGGACAGATGTAATTTATCACCATGGTGGCTGAGGTTGCATAGACAAGCCCGCCTAAGATACTCACACTGCCACTTGGCCCTGTTGTATCCAGCTTGATGGTATCTGAGTATGTTCCAGAGGTATTGCCTGCATAGTCCTGAAGCTGCCAATAAACCGTGCGTGTGCCATCTCCAACAGCTACAAGCGTAAATACCCTTTCGCCTACCTGCGATTCCCAATCACTCCAATTAGTGGCTGGTGTCTCTGTCCCCTGTCTGAACCGCACATACCTTACACCAGACGACTCATCAACCCAACTCAAAACTAATTTAACATCCAGCTTTGAGGTATAGGTAGCATTCTGATTAATGGTAATGGTTCCTGTCGGATTGATTGTATCAAGAATAATGGTATCCGAGTATGTCGCTGAAACAATCCCGGCATTATCCCTTAATTGATAGTAGACGGTCTTTGTCCCATTTGAGGCTGTCAGGGTATAGGTTGCCTCATCAACAACACTCATCCAGCTGCCAAGCGTTTCATTATACCTTACTGCCTCAACACCAGACATAGAATCAGCAGCTGTAAATTTAAGCGTTACTGATGTTGTTGCCGTATACTGTGCCCCGTCGTTTATCACTATCGAGCCAAACGGCTTAGTTGTATCAAGGATAATAGAGTCTGAATACTCAGCGATACTGCCATTATTATTCTTTGCCTGATAGTATACCGTTTTTATCCCATCACCAGCAGTCAGCTGCCATGAGGCAAGGGTAGATGTTGCTGTCGTCCATGTTGTCCATGTCCCGCCGCCATTAGAATACCTTACCTCACTCGTAGTATTGGGATTATAACTCAGGTTAAGGGTAACAGAGCCAGAGGTAGTAGTTGGGCTGCCATTATTTATCAGTATCCCACCCTCTGCTGTGGTCAGGGTAATTGTCCCATGGATAACAGCTGTATTGCCAGCATAATCCTTAATCTCAGCATACACGGTCTTTGTGTTATCACCAGATGAAAGTATCATTGGCCTTGCCGCACTAATAGACTCCCAGCCTTGAGTGGTTGGTGTCCCACCTTCCTGATAACGGACATACTGGACATCGCTTGAATACTCCAGGCTAAGAATAACATCACGTGAGCTGGTGTATGCTGCCCCGGTGTTAATCGTCAGCGTCCCACTCGGTGCTGTGGTATCAAGGATAATGCTGTCTGAATATGTGCCGGAAACATTCCCGATATTGTCCCGTATCCTGTAATACACAGTCTGCATCCCCTCAGTTGTAGTGAGGGTAGTTGTCAGTGTAGCCTCATCACCACTAACCGCAAGCCATGATGACCATGCCCCATTATTATAATAGCCAACATCTGCCACACCGCAGCCGGTATCATGATAGGTAATCGACAGGGTAACGGTTCGTGTATTGGTATATCCTGCCCCCTGATTAATTATCACACTTCCAAATGCTGCTGTTGTATCAAAAAGAATGGTATCAGAGCACTCACTTGTATTGCCTGCTGCATCCTGAAGCTGTGCATAAACACGCTTTTGACCATCATCAAGTGGAATCGTCCATGAATATGTTCCAGCCATTACATTCCATTCACCCCAGACCTGTCCATCATTGCTAAACCTCACCTGTGTAGGTGCACCGCTGTATGCAAGATACAGCACAACATTTGAAGAGGCAGTGGTCAGACTGCCATTATTGATGCTAAGTGTGCCAGATGGGGCAGATGTATCAAGGGTAATCGTGTCAGAATACTCAACAGAGACCCTTCCTGACTTATCCTTGATACGGTAATAAACGCTCTTGTCTCCATCACCACTGCTCATGATTAACTTCCTGGCTGTTACGGCTGATTCCCATGCACCCCAGGTGGTTGTCCCCTCACGCAAGGAAATCATATCCACGCCAGATATACTGTCCTCATAGCTAAGGCTTAAGTAAACCTCTCTGTCATTTGTAAGTGCTGCTCCATTATTGATGGTAATTGTACCTGTAGGCGAATAATGGTCATAGATGATGGTATCAGTAGCCGTGCCAATATTACCAGCATTATCCTGCATCACAAAGTAGACTGTCTTTACGCCCTCATCCGTAGAGCTCATTGTGGCATTTGTGCCTGATGTTGGTGTTCCCCAGCTCACATCAACTGCCCCTGTATACCTCACCTGATTTACACCAGAGACAAGGTCATTGTATTCCACACTCATCACAATAGCAGTTGATGAGGCATATTCAGCCCCATTATTTATAATCATGCTGCCAAACGGGCCAGTTGCATCAACAATAATAGTATCAGAGCATTCATGGGTAAGCCCGGCATTATTTTTCATCTGACAGTAGACAAGCTTACTACCATCGCCAGCAGAGAGTATCCATGGCTTATCATCAAAGTTTGTAGACCAATCACTCCAGATGGAGCGTTCATTGCTAAACCGTACCGCACCGCCACTAAGATTGACATAATCAATACGAAGGGTAACCGTATGAGTACCAGCATAGACAGCACCACTATTGATGGTAAGTGTGCCTGATGGGGCAATATCATTCAGCATGATAGTACCACTTGTCACCGTAGACATCAAGCCTGCCTTATCCCTTATCTGGAATTCAACTGTACGGTTTTCCCCTACTGTTCCGCCCAGCGACTCAAGCCACCATGGCTTGGTTGTTACTGGCGACTCCCATCCACCCCATGTTGCTCCAGTTCCAGCATTTCTGAACCTGACCACATCCACCCCTGAGCCTTCAGTGGCTGAACCACTTATCAAGTCTTCGTAGCTAATCGTTAATAATACCTCTTTTGAAGATGTTGCTGATGTGCCCTGATTGATGGTAATTGTTCCACGCGGAGAAGTAGTATCAAGAATAATGCTATCTGAATAAACATCTGACTCATGCTCAAGCACATCCTTGATCTGATAATAAACCGTTCTCAATCCCTCTACACTTGAAGAAAGAGAATATGTTGTCGTAGTTGCCGGCGTGGTCCATGTGCCCCAGCCACTGGCATCATCCCTATACCTTGCATAGGCTACACCAGAAGCCACATCATTATAACTCAAGGTAAGCTTTAAGGTTGTTGATGTAGAATAAACTGCCCCATCATTAATAACCACACTGCCAAACGGCACGGTTGAGTCAAGCACAATCCAATCAACATATTCAGACACATTACCAGCTGTATCCTGCACCTTAAAGTAGGTGAATTTTAGCCCATCAGCCGGGAGCAATGACCATGCAGTGCTCGTGGTTGTGCCAAATGCACTCAGCAGCGTCCAATTAACACCATCATTGCTTACCCAACAGGTATCAGATGCAACACCCTTTTCAAGTGTAAGGGTTACGGTTGCACTTGTAGTATAGGCAGCACCGCTATTAATGGTAATTGTTCCTGCTGGTGCATTAGAATCATAGTTAATGCTTGAACTGGCTACCTTTGTATTCCCACACGCATCCATCAGCTCACACCAGACCGTCTGTGTCCCCTGAACATCATCCAGCCGCCACTGCCTGATGCCAACCACTGACTCCCACTGTCCCCATGTTGTCCCATCAGTTCCATACCGCACTTTCTGCACGCCATAGGATGTGCTTGTGCCAAACTGGCTGGAGTTGTCGCTATACTCTATTACCAGCCTGACATCCCGTGAAATGGTCAGATTTGCTGCATGGTTGATGCTCATGGTTCCAGCAGGGGCAGTATTGTCATAGACTATCTTGTCTGTAGATGTGCCAGCAGTAATACCAGCACCATCAACAAATCGAATATAGACACGTCGTTCGCCGTTTGTAGTTGTCCCACCAGTACCATTAACCAAACTCCAAACCTTGCTGGTAGCATATGTTTCTGTAGCTGACCATGTTGTCCCGTCGTTTGAAAGGCTCATGTAATTCACACCTGAGAACGGGTCATAAGCTGAGATGGTCAGGGTCACTGTGCCATCATTGGTATACAGATCATCCTCATTGACCACTACATAACACCCTGGCCCCTGTGTATCAAGAATAATACTGTCTGAGAATTGCCCGCTATTGCCTGCCTTATCCGTTACCTTTACATATACCCACTTGGTGCCGTCACTGCCGCCAAGCGACCAATTGGTATAGCTTGCAGGCGTGCTATTGGTTGCAATCACTGTCCAATTTGTCCCATCATTACTCAATGCAACTGTCCCCACCTCTGTCGGAGCACTATATTCAAGATAGATGGTGGCTGTGTCTTGAGTAGTATAGGCTGGATTTCCGCTGCCAATAGTAATGGTTGCCTGCGGAATAGTGCCATCATAGTAAATTTCACCCAATGTAGCCGTCGCAATATTGCCAGATGAATCCTTGAGCTGCATGTATACTGTACGCGTACCATTGCTGCCACTGGAAAGCTGCCATGGCTTGATTGTAACCGGTGTCTCCCAAAGATAGCTATCCCAGCTTTCATCAGAATTTCTCAGACGCAGGGCAATAGTATCAGTTGAATATTGAAGCCCAAGTTGGACATTCAGGCTAATAGCATATACATCGCCATTGTTTATGGTTATTGTTCCGATAGGCATAATTGTATCCACCACAAAATTGCCTGAGCAAGTACCCGCATTCCCGGCAGATATTGCCCTATCTGTAGCTGTGGCAGTTATTTGAGCTATGCCATTAAAACCGCTGACAACTGAGTATGTGCCAGTCCAAACTGTATCCTGTCCTGGCTTAAGACTCAATGCTACAATAACGGCAGATGTTCCTGCCTGAGTTACTGAGACTGTGGCTGCATTCAACCTTTCAGACGAGACAAGAGTTAATGTTACCACACTATCGCTGCCTGCCGGATCTGGTGTAGCAGTAATACTAATATTTGGAGCTGTATTATCAAAATAGCACCTTCTAACAGCAGAATACCCTGTCATGCCACTGCTGTCAATTGCCCGAATCATAATCGTATGCAGCCCATCTGCATAACCACTTGCGGTATTGATACTCAGTGTCCCATTAGGAGCTGACCAGCTACCTGCCTCAGAATATACCCCACCATCAATGGATATACTCGGCGTTCCAATAATAGTTGTAACGCTGTCTGAGCCAGTAAAGGTAATATTCAATGTGCTGCAAAGCACAATATCCTCGGTTGGATAGATAATGCTCAAATTAGGACCAATTATATCCATGGTAATCACATCTGAACCTGATCCGCCAATATTTCCGGCATTATCCTGTGCCCAGACATAAACAGTAACTGTTCCCTGCTGAGTTGTAGACAATTGTGCCTGTGTGCCTGTGGTTATGAACCCTTGCGTTGTCCCGCTGCCATCTGTCCATCCGTA
>JASEHA010000329.1 GCA_030018795.1 bacterium | reverse complement strand
TTTAAATTAGCAGCATAAACCTGTGTGGTAAATTTCAACCGCACAGGTCGCAATTTTGTTTGGCACATCTAATCCGCGGTCTCAAATACTTAACAACTCTTCCTGACCAAGCCACGGTTGCTTACGGAAAAGACTTGCTGAATGCTATGCGTGAGATGTTTGAAATCATCCATAAACGTGAGACGATGGAAGAAGAAGAGCTTATATTATCTCTTACCGAAGTACGTCAGGATATTCTAACCAAAGGAATGTGCAATGTTCCCTCAACTAAAGAAGCACAAAATCTGGCTAAGCGTTTTCGCCTCAATGGAGATGCTTATTTTCGCTTCATTACAACACCTGGTGTTGAACCAACCAATAACTTGGCAGAACAAGCCATCCGCTCATGTTGTGATTGATCGGGTAATCACCCAGGGAACTCGTAGCAAAGAAGGCCGCAACTGGTGCGAACGCATTTGGACAGCACTCGCTACTTGCTCCAATCAAACTCGTTCTGCTTATGAATTTATTTACAATGCAGTGCAAGCCTACTTTGTTCCAGACCAACTTATTCCTTTTCTTTTACCAACCCCCCCGTGAACGGTTAAAAAACTTGAACATCGAGTTTAATTGCTATGCAACGCTCTCAGCTAACCCATTACTGCCAATTATGTTTTTTGATTGACTTATCTTCAATTATATGGTATGCTATGTTTACGTTAAGTTATAGCTTGAGGATTCATGGTTAGCAACCATGAAATGATACAGGGAGGGGGTAAGAATGAAATGGATTGAGAGAATATTTGAATCAGCTTTATGGAATAGCAGACATGTTGTTATCCTGGCTGTAGTTGCCAGTATGGTGTCGGCGATTATTCTCTTCTTGATTGCTACATGGGATGTAGCCCTCCTGACGATGCATGTCTGGCAGTATATGACAGGACATATTGCTGAACCATACAATATCTTTCATGATAATCTGGTTGGACATATTATTGGTGCAGTAGATGATTTTCTGCTGGGCACAGTACTTTTAATCTTTTCCTTGGGGCTTTATGAGTTGTTTGTTAGCAAGATAGATGGGGCAGAAAACACAGCTCATGGCTCTAATATATTGTTAATCAAGAGCCTGGATGACTTAAAAGACAGGTTGGCAAAGGTTATCCTCATGATACTTATTGTCTCGTTCTTTAAGCATGTGCTTCATGCATCATTTGCTGAACCAATCAACATCCTCTGTCTGGCAGGGGGCATCTTGTGTATATCCCTTGCATTGTATTTCGGCCATAATGCAGGGAGACATAATTGATATAACGATCTTGATGGTGGATAGAATCGAAAGTCAGAAGTCAGAGCAGCTCAAGCTTCCAGCTTGAGCATTATAAGACACAAGCAAGATGCTTGTGTTACTATAGCCGTCTCTACATAGATGAAAATGTTAGGAGTCTGTTCTACAGCCATTCTGAATTCTGACTCCTGAATTCTTTATCTATAGAGACAATACGCCACTGCATACAAACAAAGGAGGTATTTTAAATGTCTGCACAGCACGAGGTATTGGTTGTTGGTTCAATAGGGTTGGATTCAATAAAGACCCCATTTGGTGAGGTTTTTGAGGTTTTAGGGGGGTCAGCCATTTATTTTTCTCTGGCTGCATCCTTTTTCACAAGTGTAAGGCTGGTTGGGGTGATTGGTGAGGATTTTCCAGATCAGCATATAAAATTATTAAAAAAGCACGGCATTGACCTATCCGGGCTGCAAGTGCTTCCAGGCAAAACATTCAGGTGGAAGGGCAATTATGGGTATGACCTTAATGAGGCAATTACCCTTGACACAGAGCTTAATGTTCTGGCAAATTTTGCTCCGCAGGTTCCTGAAATGTATAGGGATATAAAGCATGTATTCCTGGCCAATATTGACCCTGATTTGCAGCTTGCAGTGCTGGATCAGATAAAAAAACCAGAGCTTGTTGTTTGTGATACCATGAATTTCTGGATTCATGGGAAAAAGGATAGCCTCATCAAGGTATTAAAGCGGGTAGATATTGCTATCTTAAATGATGCTGAGGCACGGGAGCTGTGCGAAGAGCCAAATCTTGTTAAAGCAGGAAGAACAATCCTTTCCTGGGGTCCAAAACGGGTTATCATCAAAAAAGGGGAGCATGGGGCATTGATGTTTGCCAATGGGTCATTTTTTTCTGCACCTGCTTATCCGCTCGAAGAGATATTTGATCCAACAGGTGCAGGTGATACCTTTGCCGGTGGGTTTGTCGGGTATCTTGCCTCTTGTAAACAAATCAATGATACGGATATGAGAAAAGCAGTCATATATGGGGCTACCCTTGCCTCATTTGTGGTTGAAGATTTTAGTGTGCAAAGAACAGCAGCCTTGAATCAGCAGGAGATAAAGGATAGGTATCAGGAATTCCAGGGAATGGTTCATTTCGGGGAGTAGGTATGGCAGATAGGCTGAAGGCTGTTAGACTGTTAGGCAGGAGATAATTCGAACCTATTACTCGATGTTCAAGTTTTTACTGGTGACCAAGCAAGGAGACGTGAAGGCGAAAAAAATGGGATTCGATGGAAAAATGGTTGCAATGTCTTTCATGTCTCTTATTGTGTACTACT
>JASEHA010000328.1 GCA_030018795.1 bacterium | reverse complement strand
GGAATTGAACCATGCCAAAAATCATGCTGGCATAGATTATATCAGAGTTAATCCCATTTGTCAATCACTTTTGGAGTCATTGCACAAAAAAACACTTGACATTACTCAACACGTTTAGTATACTGAATATGTAGTGGGCACTGCCCACCAATCTGTTTGTTATCCACACCTTTTTGGTGGGCAATGCCCATCCTACTCTTGATAAAGTTAAGGTTATCGAATTGTCCAACAGGCAACCACAAAGAGGGAGCACTGGCAGCAGACCTTCTGTCGGCAGCAGACCTTCTGTCGGCAGCAGACCTTCTGTCGGCAGCAGACCTTCTGCCTCTGGCAGGCTGCAGATACATTCATTGTAGCTGCAGGGTGACAGAGGGGCTTCCTCTGCCAGAGGGGCTCCCTCCTTGTTCTTGCCATTTATGCCAGTAGTGAATATAACACGAGGAGGTAAGAGAGATGAGAAGAAATGCTTTGTTTCTGGTAGTGGCAGGCATCTTTATCTTATGCACTTGCTTTGATGTGCATGCCCAGGATGTCCTGTCAAATCAAGCACCTATGGATGAGGAGTCGCTGTTATTCATGGAGATTCCAGTTGTAACGGTTGCCAGCAGGATGGAAGAAAGGGTTACAGATGCCCCTGGAATTGTTAAAGTCTGGAGTGGAGAAGAGATCCGAAAAATGGGCATTTACACCATAGATGAGCTGGCACAGCTAACTGCAGGCTATGGCATAGAGGAAGCAGACGGGCTGCATGGCTTTGAGATAAGAGGCTTTCATGGCAATGCCTTTGATAATCAAAAGGTTTTGATATTGATCAATGGTATGCCCATCAATATTGCCAGGAATTTGAGGGCATGGATTGGAGAGGAATTGCCATTGTATTTTGTTAAAAGGGTTGAATTCCTCAAAGGGCCATCCTCTGCACTTTACGGCAATGGTGCTGTGCTTGGGGTCGTAAATATTATAACCCATAATCCTCAGGAAGGCAAAGAGCTTCTGGAATCTAAAATCTCACTTGGTTCGCCTCATGAGCAGAAGAGGTTTATGGGACACTGCCTGATGCAAAAAAAGAATATAGCAGCAGATGTATGCTTTGGCTTTTATGGAAAGAATAATAGCGAAGAGATATATGGTGACAATAGCAGGGTTCGAGATAGTAAAAAGAACCAGAGTTTACTGGCAATATTTGACTGCACACAGGATTCTCCCCTTAAAGGGCTAAAGTTTGGTGTTTCCTCCATAAGCCAGAGGGGTGGACTTGGTACCGGCTGGATAGGCACTACACACCAGATAGATGATTATACATTTGAAACACTTCAGCCATTTTTAATGTATAATAAAAAGCTAAACCCTAAATTGAGCCTTGATACAAAACTGCTTTTTCAGAGGAATGATGATATCGGGTTTTTCTATGCTGGCGGATCGGATGCCATAAAATTTGGGCTTATCGACCATTATTATATGGGAGATATAGCCTTAAAATACAGTGATGACAGATTCAATATGATCAGCGGGATTGCCTATGATCAAAGGTGGCATACCAGCGAAAACAGCCACTTCTATGTTTTTAGTGGAGGGAACATTATCCCTGTCGGTGATTACTATTTTAACAGCTCCAAAAACTGCATTGTAAAATCTGCTTATCTCCAATTACAAAATAAGTTCTCAATATTAAAGGGATTAATGTCAACACTTGGTGTCAGGTATGATAAGGGCATTAATTCGATTGAACCAGGGAATAGCTTTTCAAAAACAAGCCCTCGGGTTGGACTGGTTCAAAAAGTCAATGATCGCTTAAGCCTGAAGCTGCTATATGGTACTGCTATGAGAAGCCTGGGATTAAAGGAAAGTGTGGATAACACCATGTATGCAGATGAGTACAAGAGACAGACAGGCTCACCAACTACATTTACTGCCAAACCTGAAACCATAGAGACATCTGAAGGCTCTGTAGTCTACTATACCAAGAGATTCCAGACCTCTGTTACCTATTTTAACAGCATCATGAAAAACCCTATCCGGGCATATAATATCATCCCGGGGTTTGTTGTCCCCTATCTTAATGTAGCAAAAGAGCACAAGTCTCAGGGGGTTGAATTGGATTTTGATATGGCTATTCCCCATGGAAAATTCTTTATCAACGCTACTCTTCAGGAAACTGAAGGTAGTGATAATGGCAAGGAGATACCCAATACCCCAAAAACCAAGCTTAATGCAGGGCTGCTTTCTCATCTATCATCTGACCTTGACCTTTCTTTATTGGTAAAAAATGCCAGATATACAAAGAGGGGCACAACAAATGCTGCTATTCTTTCCAAACTTGGAGACAGGGTAGATGATCATACGGTGGTTGATATGAATTGTATCAAGAAAATCAATAATGATGTCAGGCTTGAACTAAAGATAAATAATTTGTTTGATAAAAAGTGGTATTATCCACAACTCAGTGACACTCTGGATTTTGATCATCCACAGCCAGCAAGGACGATGTCGGTGTCTGTGGATATAAGGCTGTAGTGCCGTGTCAACCATCAATTGTCGGATAGTTTATACTGAAATCGGCAAGTAAATAGGGTAGATGTAGCCCAAGATTCTATCTTGGTTGTAATTAGCGA
>JASEHA010000327.1 GCA_030018795.1 bacterium | reverse complement strand
GAGTTTAAATTAGCAGCATAAACCTGTGTGGTAAATTTCAACCGCACAGGTCGAATTTTTGCGAGACCATCATACTGCATATTGTGCTTCATGCAAACCAAACAACCACATACTGTATGCCTAAGATACTGAACGGTAGTAAATCAACAGAGTCATTAATACAAAACAAAAAATACTGGCTATTATACCTGTGTGGCAAATCACCATAATTGCTCGGGGGTTAAGTTTTTACACAGTCTGTCGTAAGGAGGCAGATGCTAATACCGTTGCCGTAACAGATGAAATACTCATGCAAGTGCCTGTGATCCAGAGATACCTGCCTGCGGATGTAAAAATCCATAAGGTGTTTGAGATTGCCAAATATATCCGCCAGACCATTCACTCAACTAAATGGAGTGGTATTGAGGGAGGGATTCTGGTTGTAGTTGTCCTGTTTTTATTCCTGCGTAACTTTAGACCAACCATTATCGTGGCATTAGCCATTCCCTTTTCTATTATTACTGCCTTTATCTTTATGTATTTCAGGGGATTTACGATTAATATCATGACATTAACCGGGATTATCATTGCCATGGGCAGATTGGTTGATGATGCTATAGTTGTCATTGAAAATATCTTTCGACACCTATCCATGGGCAAGGAACGCTCTGAGGCAGCTATTATCGGTGCATCAGAGGTTTCTATGCCTATCATTGCCTCAACCCTGACTACGGTTGCGGTATTCTTCCCATTGGTCTTTGTTACAGGTATTTCTGGTGAGCTTTTTAAGGCATTTGGCTGGGTCATAGCCTATGCCTTATTTGCCTCATTATTTGTTGCCATTATACTTACCCCAATGATGGCCTCAAGGATACTGCGTGTTCAGACCAATTATGAAAAAGAGGTTGGTTGGTATCACTATATTCGTGAAAGATATGGATTGATACTCAACTGGTGTCTGGATCATAAAAGAAAGGTGATCACCCTTGTCTGTATCATATTTGCTCTAAGCCTTATCCTTATTGCCTTTACCCCCTCAGGAATTTATGCCAAGATCTGATGCTGGCTCATTTATGGCACAGTTAAAGATGCCTGCTGGCACATCCCTTGAGCAAACATCTGAGGCTGTTTCTGCCATTGAGAAAGAAATACTTAAGATAGAGGGGATAGAGGAGGTCTTTACCTTTACTGGCGAGCAGGAATCAGGAGGCTCTGCCAGGGCAGGGTCAATGGGTATGGGTGAGGTATCCGGGGTCAGGACAGGGATGATAATGGTTACCCTAAAGGATAAAAGACAAAGGAAGGTAACTACTGCGGATGTGGTGAGTAAGGTAAGGGAAATCGTAAACAGCATCCCTGGAGCTGTCATAGAGGTATCTGATATCAGCAGCATGACCATGGGCAGTAAGTCACCGGTTGAAATAAGGATAAGTGGTGCAGACATGGCTGCCTTGAAAAGGATTGCTGAGGATATAAAACAGGTGATTTCAGGGATACAGGGTGTGGTAGACGTCTCTACCACCATGCAGGAGGGAAACCCTGAATTCCAGATAAGCTATAATAGAGAAAAATTATCCCAATCAGGCTTGAGTGTGGGTCAGATTGATAGGGTGGTAAAGATGTCCGTAGCAGGTGATGTGTGGACAAGGTTAAGGCAAAAGGGAGAAGAGATTGACATCAGGGTCAGGGTTAAGGAATCCCAACGCACAGAGATTGAAGATATACGAAATATCCCTATTTTAACACCTTACGGTAGTCAGATATTGTTGAGGGATGTAGCCTCGATTATTCCAACTAAGGGAACAGGAAATATCAAGCGATTCAACAAGAAAAGGCTGGTTATTATCACCGCCAACCTTGCGGGCCGCAAACTTGGGGATGTCATGAAAGAGGTAAAAAAGGGTCTGTCAAGAGTAACATTGCCGACTGGCTATCTGCTTGATTTTGGCGGTGAATATGAGGATATGCAGAACATATTCCGTGACCTGGCAATAATGCTCATCTTTGCGATTCTTTTGGTCTATATGATTATGGCCTCCCAGTTTGAATCATTAATACATCCCTTAACCATTATGACTTGCCTGCCTTTTGCTGTTACCGGTGTATTATTAGCCCTGTGTATTACCCGTCAATCATTGAATATCAGTTCATTTATTGGTTTGATTATGCTTGTCGGGATTGTGGTCACCAATGCCATTGTCCTGGTTGATTTTATCAATCAGCAGAAAAAGAAGGGATTAGAGATAAAAGAGGCTGTCCTCTCTGCGGCTAAAATCAGATTAAGACCAATCCTGATGACCGCTATCTGCACCTTTTTTGCCCTTCTCCCTATGGCACTGGGGCTTCGGGAAGGGGAAGAGGAGATGCAGGGGCTGGCTATTGGGGTTATGGGCGGCTTGACTACATCGACAATACTTACCTTGATAATTGTACCGATTGTGTATGTTATCTTTGATAAAGGCATTCGGAATACAGGTAAAGGAGGCGAGCAGGCGTAAAAAATGGGATTCGATGGGAGACGGGTAGGAGAAGGGCACCAGAGCACCGTGAGAAACTGATATTTGATGAAAAAAGATTGCGACCGACTGGTGCACTGGTAACTGGTGACTGGTGCACTGGGTTGATTGCAACGTCTTTCATGTCTCTTATTGTGTACTACTTGATGCATTC
>JASEHA010000326.1 GCA_030018795.1 bacterium | reverse complement strand
ATAGGCTTAATGGTGTCTGTCAAAATGCCTGCTAAGGATGCGGTGATGATGCCTATTCCTGGGGTAGTCAGGTCAAGATAGGTTTTTGTGCCATATTCTGGCACACAAGTGCCAATTCCACTCCCGGTGGAAGGTCCACTCCCGGTGGAAGGTCCACTCCCGGTGCTACTTCCAGAAACTGTCCATGTGCCAGCAACATCTCCAAGCAGGTTATTATCCGCATCATAGCCTCTAATGTAGAGAGTCAGGCTATTATCGGTAGTTGTCTGAGTTGCTTCTACCTCTGTGCCATCAAGATACTCTATACGAATATGGTCAAGAGCACCTAAGCTGACTGAGATCAAACCTGTTGTGTCTGCATGAATGTCATCTGTAGCTGTGATAGTGCCTGCCCCCGGTCTGGTTGGATTAAAACAGCTCTTCGTACCATACGCCGGTTGACAATTATCAATCCCCCCAGATACTGTCCAGTTACCAACAATATTTCCAATCAGGTTGTTATCTGCATCATAACCCCTGAGATAGAGTCCCAGTGTATCATCAGCAGTCATCTGTTGTGCTCCTATTTCTTTACCATGAAAATCTTCTATGCGAATACAGTAAAGCTTGCCTAAGCTGATAGTAATCAAGCCGGTTGTATCTTTATGTCCATTATATGCAACACTAATTCTGCTTGCTCCTGGTTTGGTTGGATCAAATATAATTTCCGTACTGTATCCCGGTGTACACGTACCCATCTCTCTGCCAGAGATGTTATCTTCTTCAACCGTCCAGATACCGGTAATATCTCCAATCAGGTTATTATCCGCATCATAGCCCCTGAGATAGATGCTATGGGTATCATCTGTAGTAGTTTGAATTGCCCCTACCTCTATGCCATTGGAATACTCTATGCGGATATGGTCGAGAACTCCCAAACTAACCGTAATTGATATTATATCTGTATGCCCATTATATGCAGCTGTAATAGTGCCTGCTGAGGGTTTGGTCGGGTTGAATACGGTTGAGTTGCCATGCCCTGGCTGACAATTCTCAAGCCCTCCACCAGAGGGGCTCCCTCCGCCAGAGGGGCTCCCTCCGGAAACTGACCATGTGCCGTTAATATCTCCAATCAGGTTATTATCCGCATCATAGCCTCTAAGATAGAGGTTCAGTGTATCATCGGTAGTTATCTGTTGGGATTTTGCTTCTGTCCCATCAAGCTCCTCTATGCGGATATAGCTAAGGGTGCCTAAGTTGACCGTGATCGGGTTAATGGTGTCTTTATAGATTCCATAGGTAGCACTAATATTGCCTACTCCTGGTCTGGTTGGGTCGAATACGGTTTTCGTACCAGATACTGAAGCACAATTCCCAATCCCTTGTTCAACCTTCCACATACCATTAAGATTTCCGATCAGATTATTATTTGCATCATAGCCTCTAAGATAGAGTTTCAGGGTATCATCAGTAGTTATCTGTTGGCCTCCTACTTCTGTCCCATCAAATTTCTCTATACGGATATGATCAAGGATACCAAGTGTAATTGTGACCGGGCCTATTGTATCCGTATGCCCATTATATGTAGCTGTAATAGTACCTACCGAGGGTTTAATCTGATTGAATAGAGTTTTTGCACCATATCCTGGCTGACAATTATCAAGACCTCCGCCAGAGGGGCTCCCTCCGACAGAGGGGCTCCCTCCGCCAGAAACTGTCCATGTGCCGTCAATATCTCCAATCAGATTATTATCTGCATCATAGCCTCTAAGATAGAGCTCCAGGGTATCATCGGTAGTTATCCGTTGAACGGATTCTATTTCTGTGCCATCAATATTCTCTATACAAATATGGTCAAGATTGCCCAGACTGACCGTAAGCAGGTCAATGGTGTCTTTATAAACACCAGCTATAACAGTAATACTGCCTACTCCTGGTTTGGTCGGGTTGAAAAAGGTTTTTGTACCATATCCTGGCACACAATTCTCAAGCCCTCCGCCAGAGGGGCTTTCTCCGGAAACTGACCATGTGCCGTTAACATCTCCAATCAGATTATTATCTGCATCATAACCTCTAAGATAGAGGTTCAGTGTATCATCAGTAGTTATCTGTTTGATTGATTCTACCTTTGTGCCATCAAATTCCTCTATGCGGATATAGTCAAGTAGACCTAAGCTGATAGTAATCGGTATTATATCTGTATGAATATAATCTGAGACAGTAATGCTGCCTATTCCTGGTGTGGTTGGATTGAATATGGTTGAGCTGCCATAGGCTAAGCTGAAATTACCAATTCCATTGCCAGAAGTAGAATATCCAATCCCAGTGCTGCTTCCTTTAACCGTCCAATTGCCAGCAACAATATCTCCCAGCAGGTTATGATCTGCATCATAACCCCTAACATAGAGGCTCAGGGTATCATCAGTAGTTAATTGAGCTGACTCTACCCCTGTGCCATTAAGCTCCTCTATGCAGATACGGTAAAGAGCACCTAAGCTGACCGTGATTGAGCCGGTTGTATCTGAATGAACCCTATCAGTGACTATAATGCTGCCTGCTCCTGGTTTGGTCGGGTCGAATATAATCTCTGTACCGTCTCCTCGCGTACAAGTCCCAATTTTACCGCCAGAGCTGCTATCTCCTTCAACCGTCCAGATACCGGTAATATCTCC
>JASEHA010000325.1 GCA_030018795.1 bacterium | reverse complement strand
AATTCATGATAAAATAATTTTTGAGAGGATAAATATGCAATATTATTTCAGGAGGTAGATTTATGGTTACTATCAGGTTATTGGTATTGGTTATGTTTTTGGGTATGCTCATGCCTTTACTGGCAGCCGCAGAGGAAGAAAAAAATATTGATGAGCTGCAGGCAGAGAATAATCTGTTACAGATTAGAATAAAGAATGCATCTGAACGGGAAAATGCCCTGTCAAAAAAATATAACGATTGTGTTGAAGAACTGAATAAGAACATTGAGAATGTTAAACAATTAACCATAACTGTTGCCCAAAAAGAGGATGAAAAGGCTAAGATTCAAGCAGATGCAAAGAAAGAATTGGATGAAATCAAGAAAAAACTTATAAGTGCAGAGGATGAGATACTGAATATGCAGGCTCAGTTAAAGGAAAAGATGCAGGCACTAAAGGACAAAAATGCTGAGCTTATTACCCTTAAACAGGGGCTTGACAGCGAGAAGGAGCAATCTGCAGCTCAACAGAAGAATCTACAAACCCAGCAGGCAAGCCTGCAAAAGGAGCTGGATGAACTAAAGACAACATTAAAAGAAAAGGAAGAGACCATGGCTGGCATCTCTGGACAGCTGACTACAGCCGAAAAACAGATTAAAGAAATAAGTGCTGCCCTTGAAAAATACAAGGCAGACGAGGCACAGACAGCTGCCTTAAAAGAAAGCCTGAATAAGGAAAAGAATGCCTTAGAACAGTCTTCTCTGGAAATAGCAAGGAAAAAGGAAGAGACATCTGCCTTAAATAATCAATTAACTGAAAAGTTAAACCAGCTAAAACAGGGTATTGTGCCTGAAGAGATTAAAAGAGAGCATGGTCAAAAACAGCTGGATTATGTAAAAAAACTCAATTCCATGAAGTTAAAAGAGACAAATGCCTATACTATCATAGAATTGGAAAGATATGCGGCAAATTATATTGGTCTGGAAAAAAGTGACGAGATTCAATACATTCTCGCTCAATTATATGAGGATGAGAGGAGATATGATGAGGCTGCAGTAATATATGCCAAACTGATTGGTATCTGGCCTGATGGAACATTTGTTTCTAAGGCAAAGGGCAAGATCAGAGATATGGAAAAGGCGAAAAAGATTGGTAAGGAATTTTCTCAAAGGCTGCTGTCTATCTCATGTGAGGGCGAGAAAGGCGAGAAAGGTGAGAAAGGCGAGAAAGGCGAGAAAAAGGAAGAGAGATGGCTTAACTATCTCAAACAGCTCTTTGCTATTGTAGATACATCACTTTATCCCTATCTTGACCATGAGTTGGATGAGTTTTTAGGCTGTTATTCATCCAGCCCAATAGCCTTTGAGGCATATCAAATAAAGGCTCAAAATCTTCTCAGGATGAAAAAACAGGAGTATTTGGCTATCGCTGTTTATGTGAAGGCTATCCATTTGTATCCAGATAATGCGCAGCTTGCCCAGGTATATTTTAAGATAGGCAAGACATTTGATCTGGTCAAGGATTATCAGAATGCGGTTTCTTTTTATCAAGAGGGTGTTTCAAGATTTCCCAATGACAAAAATGCCCCGGTATATCTATTGGAAATTGCCAAAATTTGGGCAGACAAATTAAAGGATGATAATAAAGCCATCAAATCCTATGAGTCAGTAGTTGCTGCGTATCCCAAAAGCGAACAAACCCCTATAGCATTGTTTGAATTGGGCAAGATATTTGAAGGGCTTAAAAGATATGAGCAGGTTATCGAGATATATGGCCGGATAGTCAAGGAATACCCCAAAAGCCCCATGTCCCCTTCAGCCCTTATTACTATTGGGAATTGCTATGAATTGATGAGTGATTACGAACAGGCTGTAACCAGTTATCAAAGGCTTTATCAGGAATACCCAAAGAATTCTTCTGTGCCAGAGGTGCTTTATCGTGCTGGCAGGTTGTGTGAAGAAAATCTCAACAATGCTGATAAGGCAATAGAGATATATCAGCTAATTTTGAAAAACTTTTCAGACAATCCCTATGCCAAAAAAACGGATTCAAGGGTAAAAAAACTGGGAAAATAATAGAGACGCAAAATATTTCGTCTCTTGTGCTCTGGTGATGTGTCTCTACGCAATCTCTTCCATTGGAGGGAAAAACGATGGCAAAAAAAACAATTAGCGAGATATTGACTAAAGATGTTGTTTCTGTCTCTTTGACAACATCTACCAGTGATGCTATCTCTATCATGAGGGAGAAGAAGATAAGCTGTGTCCTGGTTATGGATGATAATAAACTTGCAGGGATATTTACCGAAAGAAACATTGTTTCTCTGTTACATCAAATGGAGGGGACAATAAGGGACAGAAATATTGAAGAATTAATGACTACACCTGTTCTAACCATAGGCAGTAACACCACTATCTATCAGGCACACGACTTTCTTGAAAAACATGGTGTGCGGCATCTGGTGGTTGTTCTGCCTGATGGCAGGGTTGCTGGTGTGGTGACTCAGACAGATATTATTGATAACCTTGAGACTGAATATTTTCTGGAACACAAAGACCTTTCCAGAATAATGACCAGAAATGTGGTTATCATGAAGAAGGAGCAATCTGTTCAGGATGCCATAGATATCATGGCTAAGATAATGATTAGCTGCGTGCTGGTAGAGGATGTTAAT
>JASEHA010000324.1 GCA_030018795.1 bacterium | reverse complement strand
CCACTTTCCTCAAACAATTCGAAATCAACAAATAGCAGCTTTTTTCATCAAAATATCAGTTTCTCACGGTGTTCTGGTGACTGGTGTTCTGGTGGACTGGTGCCCTTGTTTGGTCACCAGTAAAAACTTGAACATCGAGCATTAAGTCTTCCTTCCCTATGAGAATGAGGAATTAAGATTGCAGCCTTTTTCACGGCTTACTTCCCATTCCGCATTCCGCATTCATACTTTTCGCATTTTCCATATTTTCTCACTAAGGCAATATAATCAAAAAAAGAATTGATATAAGCAGCTACAGAGCGTTTTGTCCCAGAAACATTTTTCCACTCCTTTACCGGAACCTCGAATAACCAATCAGCTTTATCCTGCAAAAAAGGGTGTAAAAGACGCAAGATACGAATAATAATCTCTACATCAAATATCCACCTTGAAAAAAACGGTTCTTGAACCACAGGGACAAGTAATTCGCTCTTAAAAAGTTTTGCACCACATTGTGTATCATAAACAGTAAAACCAAAGGTCAAGCACATAACTGTAGCAAATAACCGCCCTATGTAATGACGAAAATTTACACGCTCAATCTTCCTGCCTGCCAGATGAACCCTGCTGCCAATAACCACTTGTATATCTGGATTTGTTCGAAAAATATCCATAAAATCCCGGATTTCTGCAAGAGAAACAGCCATGTCAGCATCCCAGAAACCTATTATGTTATAGGTTTTTCTTTCTAATAGATAAAGCATACCCATCCGTACGGCTTCCCCTTTCCCTTTGTTTTCATCTAATGACAAGCATAAGGCTCTGGATGGATTAGCATCACAAATCTTCTGGATAATCTTTAGTGTATCATCAGTACTGCCATCATTTACAAATAGCAATGAAATATCAGGATTCTTTGCTAACTCATTGATAAAATCGTCTACCCGCAGTCGTTTCTCTTCATTATAGCAAGGGATTACCACCCCAACGTTAGTCAATAATAACACAACTGCCTCCTCTTAACAGGCTGTGTAAAAACTCGGTTTCTCAAGGATTACCATACAATATAAGGTAGTAGGCAATCTTGCCCTGGCTTATCAGCCCCAATCCCATATCTGTTTCTTGCTGGATTTCTGGGGTGGTTTAGACGCAAGTAATGGGGGAATATATCGATTTATCCCAGGAAAGCCATAACAATAGCAAAAAGACAGACTAAGATAAGGAAGATTAAAATCCATGATGAGTGCTGATAAATATCGTCTAAGCAGGATGGGAGGTGTTCTGTAAGATTATCCTGTGTTTGACCAATACGCAGGCTTTTTGTTTTACCAGACATGGTAATTATCCAGTTTTCTTTATTATCATCCAGACGTATCTCTTTTACCTGTAGATTATTGGCAGCAAGGGAGGCATACCTTGTCTGTATCATCTTGCCGTTTACCAGAAGGGTCTCATCTGTAGCTGCAGGGCTTGTCCCTGCCCTTTGAAATGAGATTGTCTTGCTCATATCCCTATCAAACTTGAAATCACTTAACGGGGATTTTCCCTTAAATATAGACAAACCCTTTGTTTCAGGCAGTAATTTCATCTGTATCCTTAATCTGTCTTTTTTAGGAGAAAACTCGAGGTGTCTTGCGGATGGAATCATCCAGAAGATTTCAGGCATCCCTTTTTCGATGGGTTCATTTACTCGACCGACATTACATCCTTTTATCTTCAGTTTAACCAGATCGGTCATGGTTAGTTTTATTTTCGAATTATTTCTCCCATCCTCTCCATCCAGATTTATCTCTATTGCGTTATCTCCCTTAATCTGAAGATAAGCCTTTGCCTTATCTCCTTGTCGCAATTCAGCTATGCCTATTTTATCTCCAATAACCTCAACCCTTGAATTATTCCCTACTGGCAGCAATTGTATCCCTATTCCCCAACTTATCTCCTGCCTCCTTATATTCCCTGCTGGTGTTATCTTTTTCCAGAAAAAGCTTTGTGGCTTAAAAACAGTCTCATTAAAATCTGTGATACTGATTGCTTCAATCGGGATATCCTTTAGAAGAATGCCTCCCTTTTGAGAAAAGCTTACCCCTTGAGATAGAAGTCTGAGTTCAACATCTGCCTCTTTTCTTGAAGACATGAGGAAAATAAGGATAAGACAGGCAATGATGGTTGGGAAAATGCCAAAAAATATTCGATATGTCGGAAGTTTATTGATAATGGACACAAAAACAACACCTCTTTTGTTGTTAGCAGATAGGTTGTACTATAAGCAGTTAGCTGTTAGCAAACATCAAGAACATAGCTGCAAACTCTTTCATCAAATCTTACTTTCCCACTCGGCAATTTCCTCCTGCCACTCCTGTCAAACAATTCGGAATCAACAAGTCGCAAATCTTTTCATCAAGTTTTGCTTTTTTGCTTTCCTATCTACATTACGAATTGAATGCATCAAGTGGGCTGTATCCTCTTGTCAATTGCTATGCGGTTTTTCTTATTCGCTCCAGTGCTTCTTGCGAGGATATGACAGATTTATGTAAGGAAGAAAAAGAGGGAAAAATGGGGAAAAATAGTCTAAATTTTAGACTATTTTTCCCCATTTTTCCCTCTTCTCCAGTTCTTCTTGTATTACACTCGATGTTCAAGTTTTTGTAATCGTTCAGGTATCAGCCTAAAATGCAATCTTC